>JAZKEU010000009.1:0-103640 GCA_040386775.1 Bdellovibrionota bacterium
ATGACTTGATGTATTTCGTAGAATCTTCTCGAGAGAACAGAAGATCTATTCTTGAGACTATTTTCAAGAAAGCTGTTTAATTATAAAATAAGAAAATAGTTTCCTGCTTAGAAAAGTCTGCTTTAGATATAACCATAGCCACCCGTCTCTATAAAAATCTCCCTCCCACTAATATCGACTACTTTTACTCCTGGAGTAGCGAAATATAGATTTAATATTCTTTTGTCTCCTTTGTTTAATTTTTTTATAATCTCTGCTTCTAGTTCGGATTTTTTCGGAATTTTGTGCCATTCAGGACTGATTGTGTAATCTACATCCATAAGCTCGAATCTTACATTTGCTGTCTTATAGCTCGAGTTTAAAACGTCCATTTGTTCATTGATTTTTTCTCTGGAGATATATCCGCCTTCTGGTTTTTCATCTTTAGCTATAACATGTACATATACTGGAACAAGGATTTTTGAATTCATCTCCCGAGCATACAATGGTAAATTCTTTTGTCTTTTTCGAGTGACTGATAACGCTCCATCGATCAGTAAAGCTTCTATCGCACTGATTTCTGGAACTCCGCAGACCAAAAAATTTTCTCCCGCAAAAGAAGAGGGGGACACCAGTATTAAAATTTTCAATATAGTTTTTTTTCACATATCAAAAACGATGGACCGAGCGATTGATATTGTCTTTTTTGTAAATAAAAAACCCAAGCTTTTAACTTGGGTTTCTTCAGCTATATTTAAACTTAGTTTAAATTAAATTTGTGTGTGAGTGTTCATGCTCATTTTGCGAGATCTACCTTTTCTTATAATTCCAAGGAGAACTCCTACGCCCACAAGCAACAATCCGCCTGCGGATAACATGAACGTTAAATCTTTTTCGTCATTAGAAGCCACAGATTTTTGTGGAGCCGGTGCTGCTGGAGGCGGCGGAGGTGGTGGCTCTACTGCAACAGTTCCTGCTGCTGCACCTGAATTTGCCATATCGTCTGGTAATGCAAAATCGTCTTGTGGGGCCGCTGGATCGTTAGCTGCAATCGGAGCTTCAGGAGTCGGCTCAGGCATTTGCGGAGCCTCTGGAGCTGGCGGCGAGGCAGTTTCTGCCATTGCTGGCACTCCCGCTGAACCCTCTGGCCAGTATCTTAACTCTGTACCCTCTGCAAGTTCGTCTTTTGAGTCTACTGCCATGTTTGTCGCCCAAACTTCTTTCCAAGAACCTTGGTCGCCCAATAAATTTTTAGAAATCACTCTGATATTATCGCCAGATTTAGCTACGTATGATGTTGGCGCCAATCCGTTATCTTCATAATAAGTCATCATTCTCTCAGCATCCTGAGGTCTTTTTGGTGAATTGTAATAAACTTTGTCACCAACTTTTACGCCGTTAGAAAGATTGGGATTAGCTTGCGTTAGTACCGCAGTTTGATCATTACCAAAAATCTTTTGACTGATTCCAGACAAGTCATCACCTGGTCTTGCGATATATACTGTATTTAAAAGTAATCCATTTTTGTTGAATGGAGCATCTGCGATCTTTTTTACTGGAATGAATTTTGGAGTTTCTTCATAAGATGAAGTTTCAGCAGCAGTGTCTGTTGGGGTTTCTGAAGCTGAGTTATCAAATGAAGCTTCTTCGGTTGGAGCAGAATCGCTCACTGACCCATCAGCCAATTCTGTACCTTCTGTCGCAGTTCCATCTTCAGCAACGATAGCTGAGCTGTCTTCCATTGTGTCTGCCGGAAGTTCTTCTGTCGCAACATCTGTAGATGGAGCGCTTTCTTCAGCAGCACCTTCTTCTACAACTTCTTCTTCACCTGTATCAGCAACAACTTCTTCATCGGCAGCAAAGTCATCACCCTCTTCAACTACTTCTTCACCTTCAGCCGACTCTTCGCTGACTTCTTCAGAGCCTTCTTCTGCGCTAGTGTCCCCAGTTTCTTCGCCCTCTAATTGAGAGTCTGCATCTGCTGCTTCAACATCTGTGGACTCATCGTTAGATGAAGTACATCCAGTGGTGTTAACCATTAACCCGAGGATTAGTAGTAGAGATAATAATTTTAGTTTCATGGGTAAATCTTCCTTGTTGCTTTTTATGTTTTGCGCAATTCTTACGAATATATATCGTCACCCTGCTATATTTTATTTAAGCACTATTTACATAATTCTCAAAAGATTTTTTTTCAGATGGGTCTAGTTAGCCTGACGTCAAGGTCCGAGGTGAAGTTTTGCTACTGCCCTTTAGTCACAAAATCAAATTTACAACCTGCTTTGATTTTGTTTTTCTTGAACCAACCTCTATTGGTTTCAAGTGCATAGACCGCGGGTTTTGAACTTAAAACAGGTTTTTCACTGAACGGCTCTAGATCGTAAGTGTCTATAAGTGTTTTATTTTTGTCTAAATACCCAATGCTAAGTGGAAGCTTTGTGTTCTTCATCCAAAATGACAAAGTTCTTTCGTTTTCAAAGACAAAGATCATCCCGTTATTCTCACCAAGGCTCTCTCTGCACATTAGTCCAAAAGCTCTCAACACATCATTGTCTGCTATATCAACGTCTAGTGTTTGATTGCAAATTTTTAATTTTGCCTTTTTAAACTGGGCTTTTAATATCATTTCGCATTTTGGTTCCTCCATGAACTGGGCTTTTGACAAGCTAGGAAATAATAAAAACATAAATATTGAGGCTAAAAAAAATTTCATACTAATGACATCCTAACATTTTATAGGCCAAACCGTACCTAACTCCACGACATGAAACAGTTACTGAATCTAGTTTACATATTTCTAATACATGTTCAAGAATCAATGCGCCTGCCATTATGACATCTGCTCTTGGAGCATCAATTCCCGTGAGTTTTTTTCTTTCCTCAATAGTTAATTCATGAAGTTTTTTGATTAAATCTTTTATATGTGTTTTTGTTAATTGAAAATTATCAATCACACTTGGATCAAACTCTCTTTTTAAATGCAAACTTGCTAGGGTAGTGGGGGTTCCCGCAACGGCTACCATTTCAAGATTTCCAAAATCCATGAATGGCATTTTTTCTTTTAAATAGTTTCTAAATTCTACTATTTCAAAGTCCCTTTCAGGATTTGATTTCAAAAAAAGTTCTGTCAGCCTTACACAGCCAACGTTAAAGCTTTTGGCTTTCAGCGAATCATTTGACCGATACGCAATTTCTGTAGACCCTCCGCCAATGTCGAGAACAGAGAAGTTCGGCTTCTTTGGTCTGCTAGAGAGAACTCCTAAATATGTATAGTCACCCTCGTTTTCTCCGCTAATAATTTCTATTGGAATTCCGTATTTCTTACCAAGGTCAAAGAATTTATCTTTGTTACTGACATCTCTTGCAGCGCTTGTCGCTACAGAAGCAATTTTTTCTACTTTATGTTTTTCAATTTGCTTTTGAAATTTTTGAAACGCAAACTCTGCTCTTTCTAGGGCTCCCTCTGAGAATGCTTTGTTCTTATGAACGCCTTCACCAAGCTTTACAAATTCTATGGTGTCATAAACTTCTTTAATGTTTCCGTTTTTATCTTTTTCGGCAATCAAGCATAAAAATGAATTTGATCCAAGATCAATCGCTGCAACTCTCAAAACTTGATTCCTTTTATTAACTCTTTGATCTTTTCATCTTTCATCAATTTTTCTTTTAATTTGTTCACTTCTTTTTTAATGATTTTTTTACCTTCGTCTTTGGTGTAGGCATGAACAACAAGCTCAATCATTTTTTCCCAGTTGATTTTTGGATTATCTATTGTCCCAATCACATCGAAAGGAATTTTTCCACGTCCGTCTGAAGACCTTAGTTCGCCAGGAACGTTGTCTAAGGGTAGTATAAAGTTTCCATCGATTTTCAATGCATTCTTTGTGTTAATGATGCCTGACGCTCGAACTTCGACCTTACTCTCTGGAATATCCATAAATAGTTCTTGGATATTCGTAATTCCGTTTTGCAAAAGAATTTTGCCTTTTAGCGTTTCAAATTTTTCATCTATATCAATATCTTCGATCATTTTTTTTGCTTGCGGAATACTTGCTGTTTTCTTTTCGAGTTCACCTTTGATTTTTTCAACCGGCCAAACTCCATTTTTCACTTCAAACTCAAAAATGGCTTTAAGACTTTGTGAGAAGTCCATCTCCAAGAAACTTGCTCCCTTGCCTTCAAAAATATTGAACTCCGTATTTTTTAGTTTTACTATAGATTCTTCTTTTAGAAAATCCGACTTGAATTTGTTTATTACTAGCTGTCTGTTATTAACAGATATTTCGTCTGCCAGAATTGCTATTTTTATTTTTTTGGCCCACTCTGTTGGATTTTTTCTTAAGACAGAATATGGCATTACAAGACTGAGATCTGTTAGATCGACTGTAATTTTGTCCTTAATGATTTTAAGAGTATCAATCTCAAGACTCACTTTACCAAATAAACTGAGAGAAATATCACCCATAGTGACTTTTGCAGCTAGATTTTTTTCTAGCGCATCTACCAAAATAGGTTTTATTTTTTTGTTGATATCAATGAATAAGGGGGCAATAGCCAGAGCAGATATCGCCAGTATCATTAAAACTACAAATGCGATAAATACTTTTTTCACCGAACTCATTCCTCCAAATTTCATTAATTATCCTTTCAGTTTTTTCTTAAGGAGATCGTTCAACATCTCGGGGCTTGCTTGGCCTTTTGACGCCTTCATGGCCTGACCCACAAAGAAGCCAAAGAGCTTATCTTTTCCAGATCTATAGTCATTCAGTTGATTTGGATTTGCCGTCATCACTTCATCAATGATTTTTTCAATCGCCGAGGTGTCTGTGATCTGCGTTAAGCCCTGGCTAGCTACGATGTCTTTTGGAGATTTTCCCGAAGTAAACATTTCGGCAAAAACTGTTTTAGCAATTTTTCCAGAAATTGTTCCTTTATCGATCATCATAATCATTTCACCAAGTGCTTCTGGTTTAATAGGGCAATCTGAAATTTCTTTTTTAGAGTTGTTCAGTTCTCTTAAAAGCTCAGACATAATCCAGTTCGATGCCAATTTTGCATTCCCGCAAGTTTTAACAACTGTTTCATAGTAATCTGCCATTTCTTTTTCGATTGTTAAGATCAAGGCATCATATTCCGGGAGAGAGTAGTCTTTTTGGAACCTCGCTGATCTTTGGTTCGGGAGCTCCGGCAGACTTGTTTTGATTTTTGCAATGTACGCTTCATCAAATTTCAATGGAATCAAATCTGGTTCCGGAAAATATCTATAATCGTGAGCCTCTTCTTTAGATCTCATTGAGAAAGTTTTATTTTTTGTCGAGTCGTACAATCTTGTTTCTTGAACAATAGCTTGTCCTGCTTCAATGGAATCAATTTGTCTTTCGATTTCATATTGAATGGCTTTTTCAATAAATCTAAATGAGTTGATATTTTTTAATTCTGTTCTGGTCCCTAGCTTTGTTTCGCCTTTTTTGCGAACACTCACATTGCAATCGCATCTCATCGAGCCTTCTTCTAGATTTCCGTCGCAAACGCCGAGATATCTTAGGACTGAGCGAACTGTTCTTGCATATTCCGCAGCCTCTTGTGGAGATCTCATATCTGGTTCAGACACGATTTCTAAAAGTGGAACCGAACTTCTGTTTAAGTTTACGAGTGTGAATTCTCCGTGGTGCGTAGACTTTCCCGCATCTTCTTCGATGTGCGCTCTTGTGATTCCGATTTTCTTCTTCTCACCATCCAATAGAATTTCAATATGTCCATTTCCACAAACGGGCTCATCGAATTGAGAAATTTGATATCCTTTAGGTAAATCTGGATAGAAATAGTTTTTTCTTGAGAAAACTGACTTTTGATTCACTTTACAATTGAGCGCAAGTCCTGTTTTCACAGCAAACTCTACAACTTTTTCATTCAAAACAGGCAGAGCGCCAGGCATCCCTGTACAAACCGGACAAGTATTTTCATTATCACCACCGCCGTATCTCGCAGAACATCTACAAAATAATTTTGAATTCACCAAAAACTGCGCGTGGATTTCTAAACCTATGACTGTTTCGTAATCACTATATGCCATCGACCATCCCGCCTTTCATTTTCATATCTACTTTCAGATTATTTTCAAGAGCCTGAGAAATATTAAAGATTGTTTGTTCTTTAAAGTGCGGGGCCATAATTTGTATTCCAATAGGTAGGCCGTCTTTAGATAATCCGCCTGGAATGCTCATTCCCGGAAGACCCGCAAGGTTTGTCGACGTTGTAAAGATATCGTTATAGTACATTGAAAGAGTATCTTTGATTTTTTCGCCCACTTTGAACGCGGTTGATGTTGTCACTGGGCAAATGATGGCATCACAACCTGTGAATGCTTTTAAAAAATCATTTAAAATGATTCTTCTCACTTGCGATGCCTTTTTGTAGTAAGCATCGTAGTAGCCGCTTGAGAGCGCAAATGTACCAAGCATGATTCTCTTTTTTACCTCTGTTCCAAAACCATCTGATCTTGTTTGGCTATAAAGCTCATTTAAATCCTGAGAAGGAACTCTTAATCCGTAACGAATACCATCGTAACGAGATAAGTTGCTCGAAGCCTCGCTTGTCGCCACAAGATAGTAAACCGGAACTGCAAACTTTGTGTGAGGTAAAGATATTTCTTTAAATTTTGCACCCTGGGATTTTAAGATTTCAATGGCGTTTAAAACTACAGATTTAATTTCTGGATTTAAATCTTCACCAAAATATTCTTTTGGGATGCCGATGGTTACCTTTGTCATATCTGGATTGATGTCTTTTGCAAAATCTGGAACCGCTTCTGCTGAAGATGTTGAATCCATTTCATCAAAGCCTGCAATCGAAGTTAAAATTTCTGCTGCATCTTTTGTTGAGCTTGCAAGCGGTCCCGCTTGATCTAGAGATGAAGCGTAAGCAATGATTCCATAACGGCTTACTCTTCCATAAGTGGGCTTGATTCCATAAAGTCCGCAAAGACTTGCTGGCTGCCTGATAGATCCACCTGTGTCAGTTCCCATGGAGCCAAAAACATATCTCGCTGCCTGAGCTGCTGCTGCACCACCGCTCGAGCCTCCAGCAACGTGGCCCTTTCTCCATGGATTTTGTACAACTCCATAGGCAGAGTTTTCGTTACTTGAGCCCATGGCAAATTCATCGCAGTTTGTTTTTCCAACGATGACAGCGCCTTCTTTTTCAAGTTTTTGAACCACGGTTGCTGAATACTGAGGAATAAAATTATTTAAAATCTTTGATGCTGCTGTAGTCTTGAGACCTTTTGTACAGTACATGTCTTTTACGGCAATTGGAACTCCCGCGAGTCTTCCAACTTTTTCGCCTTTTTTAATACGCGTATCGATTTCTTCTGCTCTTTTCATGGCAACGTCATTCATTGTGATGAATGCGTTGATGTCTTTGTCATATTTCTTAATTCTTTCTAAAGATTCTGTAACAACATCTACTGATCTTGTTTTTCCGCCCTGAATTTGATCACGAATATCTAGAAGGGTTTGATTTAAAAATTTCATTTTTAATCTCCTCCCACTACAGGTGGAACTTTAAATAAGTTTCCGCTTCTCTCTGGAGCATTTTTTAGAATCTCTTCTGTCGTCACAACTCTCTTCACTTCATCTTTTGCAGTGTGGGGAGTATGAGTTGTTGGGGTGACCAGGGGTTCGATGCCTTCCGTTTTGATTGAACTCAACTCTTCAAAGTGACCAAGAATCATTGATAAATGGTTTGTGTAAAAATCAACTTCTTCGGAAGTGAGCTTGAGGCGAGATAAGCGCCCGATTTTTTCTACTTCTTTTTTGTCCATGCTAATCCTTTTTTGGCTAAAATTTTAGCCAAATTACAAGACGACAGAGTAACCTTTTCCGAATAGGAATTCATCTCAGTGCGCATTGCGTTGCTTGTTTATTTTTCGTTTATTTCTAAAGGGGATTGGAGTCTTATGGTCCCCGACGGGAAACATATGAAAAAGGTACAGCCTAATCTTACAAAAAGATACGCCGAGCTCATCGAAGAGATTCAGGTTCATGATACAAACTATCATGTTCTAGACCGTCCTACGATTCCAGACCGCGAATATGATAAGCTCTACGCAGAATTAAAAAACATCGAAGAGGCTCATCCCGAAATCATTTCAGAATTGTCTCCAACCCAGAGGGTCGGTGCTCAGGCTCTTGATAAGTTCAAAAAAGTAGCCCATAGAAAACCCATGCTTTCGCTTCAGAATAGTTACTCCGAAGAAGACATTCTGGCTTTTGATAAAAGAGTGAAAAAGGTTTTAGCTTCGGAAAAAGACATTGAGTATTTTTGCGAACCCAAACTGGATGGCCTTGCAATTGAATTAATTTATGAAAACGGAACATTGGTTGGCGCACTCACACGAGGCGATGGAACAACTGGCGAAGATGTTTTTTCAAATATCAAAACCATCAAATCTATTCCTATGAAATTAAAAACATCAACCCCTCCCAAGCTCGTAGAAATTCGCGGTGAAGTTCTAATGCAGAAAAAAGATTTCTTAAAGCTGAATGAAGAGCAGCAAGAAGAAGGCGAGGTTCCCTTTGCCAATCCTCGAAACGCGGCCGCAGGAACAATCCGACAACTTGATCCAAAAATCGCAGCCGCAAGACCTTTGAGATTTTATGGTTATTCTCTTGGGGCCTTTGAAGGAATCCAATTCAAATCTCAAGACTCTACTCAAAAACAATTCAGAGATTGGGGAGTTCCGACCGTTGCAGAAGAGATTATCTCACTTGTGGATAAGGCTGATGGAGCTGTGGATTACTATAATAAAATTAAAAAACTTAGAAAAGCTTTACCCTTCGAAATCGATGGCATTGTTGTAAAAGTAAATGATTACAAACTCCAAGATGAATTGGGTTTTATCTCAAGATCTCCGAGATGGGCCAATGCTGCAAAGTTCGAACCCGACCAAGCTGAAACACAAATTGAAAAAATCGTTGTTCAAGTCGGAAGGACCGGCGCCCTCACTCCGGTTGCAATAATGAAGCCTGTTGTTGTTGGCGGAGTAACGATAACCAACGCCACTCTTCATAATCAAGATGAAATTGATCGCAAAGACGTCAGAGAGCAAGATTTTGTTATCGTACATCGAGCGGGCGATGTGATTCCTGAAATCGTTGAAGTATTAAAAGATAAGCGCGAGAAAAAAAGTAAAGCTTATTATATTCCAAAAGAATGTCCGGTGTGTGGATCTGAAGCCACTAAAGTCGAAGGCGAAGTGGTCTTAAGATGTCCCAACCCACTTTGTGATGCCAAACTAAAAGAATCTCTAAAACATTTTGTTTCAAAGCGTGCAATGAATATAGAAAAGGTCGGAGACAAACTCATTGACAGTTTTGTAGACAACAAATTGATTGGTTCCTACTCGGATCTTTATAAAATTAAAATCGATCAGGTTTTAGTTTTAGAAAGACAAGGCGAAAAATCTGCTCAAAACATTATCGAAAGCATCGATAGCAGCAGAAAACCCAGTCTATCAAGATTCATATACGCTCTAGGAATCCGTTTCGTCGGCGAGCAAACAGCTAAAATTCTCGCCCATCACTTTGGACTCTTAGATAAATTTCTAAAAACAAATTTAGAAGAACTCGTCGAGATTGATGGTGTCGGACCAAAGGTTGCTCAATCCATCATCGACGCAATTTCACAAGATTCCTTCAAAAAAGAAATTCAAAAGATAATTAAAAATGGCGTAGACATCCAAGGTGAGGAAAAAAAAATTTCTTCTGAAAGATTTAAAGGCCTCACGTTTGTAATTACGGGCACTCTACCGATGGATCGCGATGAAGTTAAAAAAATAATCGAAAGCCACCTGGGAAAAACCAGCGGATCCGTGAGTAAGAAAACTAGCTATGTCTTAGCTGGTGAGGCTGCAGGAACAAAACTCGATAAAGCGCAAGAACTCGGAGTTAAAGTTCTATCTTGGGAAGAGTTTCAAAGCTTGCTTGCAGAATAATTCTTCCCAGATCTAATATACTTTAAAGGCAGCTTGAATTTTGATTTTTAATTCGAATCATTTGTTTTTTACGCTGTTCACATAAAATTCTAACATGTCTGTGATTAATACACATATTATTACAGTTCAAAAAGGTTTCATACAATAGTGACTCAACATCACTTATTAACGCTTTATCTTTACACTCGCCTATGAGCGTATTCCAGAAATCAAAAGTCTCCTCTACGAGATCGTAGGCTTTATTACAAGCTTCATTGGGTGAAATGCCTGAAGCCTGTGATTCATAAGAAATTAAAAAAGCAATCAAAGCGATAAATATTTTACTCATATCAGAATCCTTTTGTTATCATTTGGAACGTTGTTTAGACATATAGAGATAAAGTATGAGGCTGATTAAAATTCATGCTTTTTTAGGTTACTTATAATTTTTCTATATCGAAAACACTTCCAGAATTGTGTAAAATCATCATCATATCTATAAAAGAAAAAAGGCGAGTTGTTGCTCGCCTTTGTGAATTCAATTTTTTAATTTATAATTCTATAAATGGTCGATGTTGATATCGCGAGCCATAACGGTTTTTCTGCCGTCGTTTTTTGCGCTCTCGATTCCACGATCACAAAGTGCCTGAACAGCTTTGCTCAATACATCAACGGTTTCTGATGAAGTGTTGTAAGTTGCTTTTTCTTTGATGTACTTTTTAACTTTGCTAGTTACTACTAAAACGTCCGCCATAATATTTCCTCCAAAACGCTCATAAGAGCTCTTATTTCAGAAATTAAAATATACTCGAATATATTCGTTTTGAAGCTAATTTTAACGAAACGTTAAGATTTGTGTCTTTGACGCAATCCGCGCAGCAATTGCTGCGGTGGGTTTCCAAAAGTTGACGGGCACCTTTTAGGAACTAACCTGAATAACGGTTGGAGCATCAGCATCTTGGGGAGGTTTTCCGCTTTTAATTTGATATGAATCGCCACGGATAAATTCTCTGAGCTGAGCCGTTCTTTTGCCGTTCTCGCCTGGCTCAATCCAAATGTATGTCTTCTTGCCAAAAGGTTTCGTGCACTCCACATCTAGAAACGCGGGAGTCCAACATCCTGAATTCAAATGTTCTACCTCGCCAATGAACTCATGACGAGCGACATGTGTGTGACCATAGATCACACGTTTTACTTTTGTGATTCTTGAAGACACACTCAAAACCCATTCATTGGGTTCTTTTACCGAACTCACATCGGAGTGAATTGATTTAGCGTAGAAGACAAAAAACGGAACCAAAATAAACAACGGAATGAACATCCAGAAAAATGAAAAGTCATAGGCGAGTTTAATAATAGTAAAAATTTGGAAGATAAAAATAAATCCAATAAGCACGATGAACGCACGATCAAGCCACAACTCTCTCGCTAGTCGAATCGGATTACTCGCAGCAGGATTCGCCGCCAACTCTTTGAGTTCGCGAACCATTCTTGGTGTTGCGTTTGCTTTTTCGGCGATGTCATTAACTCGATCCTCTGTAGTGAGTGGGTCTTTTAGCTCGGGCAAAAGTCTATCGAGTAATGATTGAAATAAAACTAAAATAGAAGACCAAAACCATGTCCACATGATGAGCGGCTGAGTTCTGATTAAATATTTCGTGAAAAACTTAATATAATCCCCAAAACTCATAATGAAATTCGAATCCACGTGAGGATTAAAAAAGCCCATGCCGTTTGTCATGTATCTTCCCGCCAAATCCCCGAATGGAAGTCTTAATTCCACGCGGTTAAATTTTTGCACAAGTGGGTGAATTGGATTTTGGCAAAGACAGTAGGGATCGTATTGGTTTCCGTGCTCAATAAGAGTGTCTTCATTGCTGATGTAAAACCATTCGCAAAAACGTACTCTTTTTTCTTCTTCTTTTGTTAAATTCAAAGAATAAATAATATCTCTCTGGACCTGGTGGTAGTGAAGCTCTAAATCGTGATTCCCAATGATGATGACAACTTGGTTTCCTCTTTTGATGAATTTTCTTAAAGCCTCAATGAATAATGGATGCTCGCTCAATATTTTTTGTATTTTATAAGAGGCTTTTTCTTCTTCGGGATATAGTCCCCTGATTTTTTCTAGCCATGTAATTCTGTAATGAGCATCTTCAGGATAAGACATCACCGCATCGAAATCAAAAATGTCTCCATTTAAAATCAACTCGGCTTTTTCACTGCCTGTCTGCTCTTGAATGTATTCGAAAAAATCACTGAGCGTGTCGTCAAAAAAGAATTCCTTGCTCTTAAATTTTTTCCAAAGATCACCAGACGGATGCTCGGGCTCTGCTTCCGTTAAATGAATATCGCTTATAATCGCGGTATATTTTGCGTGTTGGAAAGGATTGTTGTTGTCCATGTTGTTTCTATTAATTGTATCTGTATGTCTCAAAGTAGAACAGTACAATTTGGTTATACAATTTGACGGCACAACGAGCAGTATATTTATACCGCAAATTTTGTCATGAATTGGCGAACATATAGACAGTATCTCAGTCTGGGGCGCTCTTAAGTGCTTAGAAATACACGTTTTTTTATTATAGAAATGGCACCGAGTTTGCTTTATATGAAAGTACTATGAAAACTATCTGCTTAAATATCGTAATGGGATTGGGTTTAGGTACCTTCTTTAGTACTGAAGTTATCTATCAGCCTACGTTGAATTTGTCGAACAAGGCCTGGGCATCCGTTCCCGTATTTGACGCCAGCACAGAGAGTTTTGATCGTAATCCAAATACATTTGCTCCTTCAACAAACAACCATATTGTCTCTACGATCAATCAAACTTTTGATAAGAATTATGTATTGAATGATCTAGACAATAAGATCTCTGATGATTTTAAGATCCCTCCTGATTTAAGAGAAAGAGTGTCTTTCTGGTTTGATATTTATACAAAGTATTCTGCTCAAGAGGAAGTGATTCATCATGCGAATTATCCCTGGATTGTTTTCAGAATTGTAGATTTAAGACCTATACTGGAATCTGACGGAAATAAATGGGTAAAGTACCATAAATCTAAAAAATTCTCAAAAATTCAAAGACAAGATGTTAGCAATATATTAACAAGACTCTCTAAAAAGAAAAGTTTCACAAAATTATCTCCAGATGAACAAGACATTCATCAAGCACTCTTACAAATTCCTGGCAAAAACAGACAAAAAATTGCTCTCAATGCTCTGAGAAATCTGAGAACCCAAGTCGGGCAAAAAGATTTTATTCTTAAAGGTTTAGAATCAAGCTCTCTTTATATTCCTGAATTAGAAAAAGTATTCGCAGAAAAAAATCTTCCCTTAGAGTTAACAAGACTTCCTTTCGTTGAAAGCAGTTTCAATGTAGATGCTGTAAGTAAAGTTGGTGCAAGTGGTATCTGGCAAGTGATGCCTTATATCGGCAGAAAATTACTCATCATGAATAACGCCGTGGACGAAAGAAATTCTCCCGTAAAAGCTGCAAGCTCAGCCGCATTTATCTTAAAACAAAATAAACAAATCTTGAAAAACTGGCCACTCGCTTTAACAGCATACAACCACGGCGTGGGAAGCTTGAATACGGCAGTTAAGAAAACAGGATCCAGAGAACTCACATTCTTAATCAAAAACTACAAGGCAAAGTCTTTTGGTTTTGCTTCACAAAATTTCTTCTCTTCATTCTTAGCAGTACTTCATGCAGAAAAATATAGAGCTCAAATCTATGATACAGTAATTCCTCTTTCTCCATTGAAATTCAGAGAATTGAAACTCACAAAAGCCGTGAAGTTAAAAGAGCTTTTAAAATTCACAGGCATGAGCAAAGATGGATTCCAAAAATATAATCTTGATATTAAAGACGACGCTTTCAAAAGAAACATGTCTATCCCAAGAGGATACATAGTTCACATTCCAGACACAATCGTCACAGAATTCTTATCAAAGAAACAAAAATTCGGAAAACTCATAGAAGATTCGTCAACTATTGAGTCACGCATAAATTAAAACATTCCTTTTTCAATGGCCTGCTAGAAGGTTTTCCGTTTTTATACAAACGGAAAATCACAAGGTCGACGAAGACCTCTTTAAATAAGAAAAAACAACATCGACCGCGTGAGCATACCTCTTACTTAATCAACCCAATCTCTCTTAATCTCTGCATTAAGAAGTCATGCTCTCTAATCGGCGGATACTTTTCACCCTCACCCCTGCAAGACGGAATACACTCCAATACAGATTCTGGATGCGCATGCATAAAGTAAGGCATCGAGTATCTGCTTTTATTTTCCGTATTTGCTGGGTTGATCACTCTGTGAGTTGTAGAAGGAATCACGTCGTTTGTAATTCTAGCTAACATATCTCCCGCATCCACCGTGATAAGGTGAGGCGCAGTTTCTACGTCCAACCATTTTCCGTCGCGATCTTTTAATTGAAGACCTGAGGCTGATGCACAAACCAATAGTGTAATGAGATTGATATCCTCGTGAGCTGCTGCTCTCACACATCTTGGGTCGACACCTTCTGGAATTGGCGGGTAGTGAAGCATTCTAAGAATAGAGTTTCCACCACCGGCTAATTTATCAAAATAATTTTCTGGAAGCTCTAATGAATAAGTTAATGCTTTTAAAAGTTGAAAAGCGCAATTGTCTAATTCGTTGTAAAGGTGCATGTAAAGTTCTTTAAACTCAGGAACTTCTTTTGGCCAAATGTTTGGTGCAAAATACTGAGCGCTTGGATCTCCATTAATAGGATCGCGACCGACATGCCAGAATTCTTTTAAATCCATCACTGGAGAGTCTTTGGCGTGCTCTTGGCCAAACGCTGTGTAGCCCCTTGCTCCGCCGCTACCTTTTAGAATGTATTGTTTTTTTGTATCAAGAGGTAAGCTGAAAAGTTTTTCGCTAAGCTCGTAGGCTTTCTTTAAAAGATCCGAATCAATTCCATGATCCCTGAGGTTGATGAAACCAAACTCTTTCATACCCAGGAATAAGTCGTCGATAAACTGTTTTCTTTGTTGTGAGGTGCCTTGAGTAAAGTCTTTAAGTGATAATTCTGGAACCTGACGATCAGGCACATATTTGGATGTCGTTGAGTTTGTATTTTGAGTTGTTTCCATAAGTTTAACCCTCCCTAAAGAATTTAGGCTTATTTTTTGAGCAATCTACTCAATTTCATAAGGGATTTCAATATATCTATAGCTCTTTTCTAGAATTTTGTGCTGAAAACGTTTATGGCACTAGAATCCACGGCCATCGTAGTAATCTTTAGGTTTTGCGTACCATGGTACTTATTGAAAAGACTGCGTATTCCTGGATTTACGTTCACTGCAACAAAACCGCCGCCTACGGGAGTAATCATTGCTCCCGGAACCAATCGGCCTTGATTATCAAAATAAATGATCTTTGTATCTTCATTATACGCGCCTGGATCAAGTTCTACGGAATAAGATAATTCCAAAGCTGTCCCAATCACTAACCCTGTCTCAGGAATTACCGTAACTTTTAAACGAGACATTAGAGCATTCAACCAGCTTTGAGAAATCATCGGGATAAGAATTTCTTTTTCTGATTTGTCTACAGTAACTCGTGTTGAATAGTAATTTTGATCAGGAGACTGCACTTCTAAGAATTGCACTCCATCTGTACCAGAAAATGAAATCAATTTTCTTGCTTGCACGGGAACTTTGGTTTCTGAGCCCAAGAAGCTGATATTCGCACTCATCATTTCGCTCGATTGAATATCAAATATAAACGCTTCCGCTAAAGCAGGCTTTTGCACATCAAATTGCACTTGCGTAATAAAGCCCGGTTCAACCGGCGCAACTTGTGGAGAAAGATATTTTCCTTTGTACTTTGCTCTGACTAAATAGTTTCCCTCGGGGATATCAGGAAAGGCATACTCTCCATTGGCTGTTGTCGAGGTGAGCGATGCATCTGGAATAAATGAATTGAAATAAACGGGCTTAATAGACTCTTGGCCGATGATTTCTACTTCTGCTCCAGCAACATGTTTTCCAGAGATTAGCACTTCACCCTTGATGATACCCATTTGTTCCTTTGGAGTTCTAATTCCTAAAATATCTTTGAGAGCTTGAATGGTCGCATCGGGATTTAATACATGAGTGAAGAGCTGTTTTGAAGAGCCCAAAATGATATTCCCCCAATGATTTTCTTTTGTGGCTTTTACGATCACTGAAGAGTTAAAAACTTTGATGTTAGCATTGAGAGCATCGCTGATTCTGATTTGAGAGTTGTTGAGTTTTTCTTTTTTGTAATAAGAGTACGCCGAAATATTTTGGGCAACAACTTGATCTAAAATTGGAGCGATCTTAATTGGAACATTTTTTAGGTCCGCATCCGATTTTATATTTAACATCACTTCCGGCATAAGAATTTCTGCTCTTCCTACCATCGTGTCGTTTTCTAAAAGTTCTGCGATGACCACTCCCGTATTAGGTTCGTTGACATAAATCTCGTAACGACCTTTATCCAAGAACACTTGGCCATATTCGTACTTCGTTCCTCCGATTTGTCTGTAAACTACAATTTTCTGAGTTCCCGTAAGGGCTAATCCTTTTGTCACTTCCAGATTTCCTGCGATCAGAGCTTGTCTCTGATTTCCACGACTAGCAACTGTGATTCCTTCGTTACTCTCTTTGTTACCTTTCTCATCGATTATCTCATCCGAAGGAGCCGTAGGGAGTGGCGGGCTTCTTTTTCCGCTTCCTTTTGTATATCCACTGCGAGAAAAATTGCTCGCCTGTCTTGTTGCTCTTTCTGCGGCTTGCTGCCTTCTTTGTGAATAAGATTTTCTAGCGCCTGTGTTTGTACCGTAAGTGTTTGCAATTTCTCTTTCAGTTGGCGCCTCTGGATCTACTCCTGCGCTTGCAAGAGCAGTCTTTGCTCTTGCTTCAAAAGACTCAGTTCCATAATCTTGCTCTAAGATCTCATCAAAGTTTTCAATCTCTTCAACGCGATCACGTAAATTTGTTGGCAGGGTTGCCGCAAACATCTGTTTTTCTGGATTGCTCGGCTTATTGATGATGGCAATGCTTGATGAACTTTTCTGTAAAGATAGGCCCGCAAGCATTCTGGCTTGAACTTTTGGTTTTGCTTCTTCAACAGCTGCTTTTTGAAGAGCGGCAAATTTTCTAGAAATTTTTAAAACTATCTTTCTTGTTTGCAGGCGGTTGGTTTCAAGAACCTGCTTTGTATTATTGCTTACAAACTCCTCATCTATGTGGGGAGTGATTCTTTCATCGTCAAATATTGCAAGCGGTGGAGCTGTTTTTGAATATTTTAAACTCAAACCTTCTTGATGACTCAAGCTATAGTTCGACAACGAAAGAGGTAATGCGATTACACTTCCAAAAATTGCACGAGAAATAATGTTGAAAACATTTTCTAATCTAAAGTTGTCCATCCATGGTTACTTCGTTAGTTACTTTATTAACTGTTACATCTGTTCAAATGTTTATGACTACTCATTTTAGAGAATAGGCACCACCCTATTATTGTATTTAGAATGGTCTAAAATCGTCAAATATGTTTTTGTTTTTGCGACGTTGGGCAAGCTGATCTTCAATACGACTGACTACTCTTTTGGCTAGGGAAACTTGACCCTGAAATTCAGTTCCGTAGTTGAATGCTTCATCCACTTTTGAAATATTTGGAGCTACTTTTCTTACATCCACAGCAAGACCATAGGGTCGTCTATCTCCATCGATTAGCACTCTCATAACTAGAGGGATTTTGCCTTTCTTCTCTTGCTCCGTTTTCTCTTGGGTGACTGTAAATTTTTTTGAATAGAATACACGCCTATTCTCATTAGTTGCTCCCAAGCCCTGAGGAAGGTTTTCAACAATGGCGCTCTGAATATCCATAATTGAATAATCATAGTCATAGGTCGCGTAAGAAGCGGTTGAACAGGCATTCAAACATACTACGCTTAAGCTACTCAATAATAGAGTAGCCAAAGCTTTATAAAAGGATTTATTGATGAGATTTTTTATAATCATTGAGAAAGATTTCAATACCCTTGTCGGTTAATGGATGGTGAGTCAGTTGCTTAATAACTTTGTGTGGAATTGTCGCAATATGTGCGCCAGCCAATGCTGCGTCTAGTAGGTGAATTGGATTACGAATACTCGCCGCCAAGATTTGAGTGCTGAAATTATAGTTTTGAAAAATTTGGACCATTTGGCGAACAGCCGTCATTCCATCAGAGCCAATGTCATCCAGTCTTCCAATAAAAGGTGAAACCATTGTTCCGCCTGCTTTTGCCACTAGAAGCGCCTGCAGGGGAGTGAAGACAAGTGTAACATTTGTTTTGATTTTTTCAGCTGAGAATTTTCTTACAGCTTGAAGACCCGCTTCTGTCATTGGAACCTTGATCACTACGTTGTCATGAATTTTTGCAAGCTCCATTCCTTCTTTGTACATACCTTCTGCATCGAGCGCGATAACTTCCGCAGAAATTGGACCTTTTACGATTTCACAGATGTCTTTGATCACATCCTTGATAGGCCTTCCTGTTTTTGCGATTAAACTTGGGTTTGTTGTTACCCCGTCAACAAGGCCGAGTGACTGAACTTCTTTGATTTCGTTAATGTCTGCAGAATCAATAAAAAACTTCATAAAAGCTCCTCTGGTAGTACTAATCACCTGGGTAATTAGTATGAGGGCAAAGGCTATTTCTCTCTGGATAAAAAATCAAGAAGCGTTTTACTTTGGGCGTAAAACTCAATTTTCTCCAGCGATCCCGTGGTCTCTGAGAGTATTTTGAGATCTTTTCCTACGACGGGATGCACATAGTCCCCCCAAAGATCTGCGGCCGGCAAGCACCATCTTTTGAGCTTATGAAGCTCCATGCATGGCAGAACAAGATCAGGACTCCTAAGTATGACGTCATCAAAGATCAATACCTCAATCATGTACCGAGTGCTCTTGATGCTTTTTGTGATTTCATCAATTTTCCTCTTTAGAGCTTTTGGTTCTGATTGAGTTCGAAGAGAATAAACAACTGTAAGTCCTTCTTCTTCGTTATCAGAATATTGATAGACGCCAGATACTCCATGCACATCCGCGGTGCGATAAAGCGCTTTTGCTACTCTCCGATGAAGAGAAAGACTTGGATCTAAATCTGTTTGAACTCCGATAAGAGCTCTGTGAAGCGGCATCATTTAAGGACATCCTCGATAGAATAATTTGCTGCTTTTTTCTTTAAAATCCATTTTGCACAAGTCACTGCTCCGCGCGCAAATACCGTTCTATTCAAAGCATCATGCTGGATAAGAATGGTTTCTTCTGGTCCTTTAATAATCACTTTATGCTGACCAAAAACCTCTCCTTCTCGATGCGAGGTTATGTCTTTTATTTTTTTCTTAATCGCTTTTTCCAAGTGACTTTGAATTGTTAATGCCGTTCCACTGGGAGCGTCTTTTTTATGAATGTGATGTGTTTCTTCGATAGAAAAGTCGTAATCTTTTATCGCCCTTAAGTTCTTTAACATTTCGTTAATGACTGTCACGCCCATGCTCATATTCGAGGCCCAGAGAGTTGGTATTTTTTTAGATGCCATCCTTAAAGCTTTAAATTGCTTTGCAGATAATCCCGTTGTCCCACATACAAATGGAGTTTTGTTTTTTAAAGCAGCTTGCAGGTTTTTTAGGAATGCCTCTGCGTTAGAGAAATCAATAATCACATCGGCGCTCTCTATTTTTTCAGTTCGCTTTAGTTTTTTATCACTTTCAATAAGCTTAGAAATTTCTTTCCCCATTTTTCCCGAAGCGCCAAATAAAAAAACATTGCTCATACAAAACCCTTCACTTGTACATCCACCTTTGGTTTCATTTCTTCTGAGATAGAAACGAGTGGCAATCTCATTTCGTCCGAAGATAAAATTCCAATTTTTTTCAATGCGTACTTCACCGGAATGGGATTAGCTTCTACATACATGCTATCGATGAGAGGAAAATATTTTTCGTATTCTATAAGAGCTTTGGCGTCTCCGGCTTTGATTCTTTTATAAGTGTCTTGCATTTTTCCAGAGATAAGATGTGAAACTACAGCAATGACACCTTTTCCGCCTTTTGCCGCAAGTGCCATGCAGGTTTTATCATCACCACTGAGAACATTGAAATCTCTTCTTACTTTAGAAATAATTTTAGCACCAAATTCAACATCGCCAGTAGCTTCTTTGATCCCTACAATTTTTTTATTCTCGCTCAAAGATAAAATTGTATCCAGCTCCAGTGAAGTGATGGTTCTCCCAGGAACATTATAAAGTATCGTCGGAATCTCAACAGAGTTTGCTACTTTATTGAAATGTTCAAAAAGCCCTCGCTGTGGAGGTTTATTATAATAAGGAACAACGACCAGAAGAGCTTTTGCTCCCCACTTTTCTGCTTTTTGGGATCTCTGAATTGTGTCTTGAGTAGAGTTTGTCCCTGTTCCCACAATAAGAGGAACTTGTCCTGCCACTTCTGATTTTACAAATTGAAATATTTTTTCTTTCTCTGCATCTGTTGTGGTCGGACTTTCCGCTGTCGTTCCGTGAACAACGAATCCATCAATACCCTGATCAAGCTGACTCTTTAAAAGGTTTTTTAAAGAAGGATAATCTACTTCTCCATTTTTAAAAGGCGTAACAAGGGCTGTAATTATACCTTCAAACATAACTCTCCTTCACAAATAATTTCTGCGGATCCGGTAACAATCGCTGATTTTCCTTTTAAATCCACTTTAATTTTTCCGCCAGGCATTTGTACTGTGATTGGGGTTTTTTCGTAGACTGCTTCGAAAACCATTCCAACGGCGACGGCTCCTGTTCCGCAGGCCAAAGTAAAATCCTCAACTCCTCTTTCAAAAGTAATTGCTTTCACTGTTGAGCTTTTTCCCTCCCAATAGGTCACATTGCTTCCAGGTTTATTGAAGATTTTATGAAATCTCAATTGAGAGGAAATATGTCTTAAGGATTCTAAATTTGTGAACTTTTTATGAACTACAAAATGAGGCACTCCGGAATTCACCGCATACCCATCGGTTTCATGGTGTTTCCCATCAAACGTGCGTACGTTCAACAGTTTAATTTTTTGCTTTCTAATCGGGAGCTCAACTTGGATGTCTTTGCCGGAGGCTTTTCCGGTTACGAGCCCAACGATGGATTCAAATTTTACATTTTTCTTTTTTTGTAGTTCATACCTCACCACGCAGCGAGAAGCATTCAAACACATCTCCGCGCGAGAGCCGTCGCGATTATAAAAATCCCAGCGAAAATCATTTTTTATATTTTTTGCTTTTTCTAAAAACAAAAGTCCATCGGCACCTACGCCGTAGTGACGATCACAAGCTGCTTTAACAATTTCTTTTCTCTTCTTTTGAGAAAAAGATTTTTTTAAAGATCTCAAATCAACAACGATAAAATCATTTCCCGCTCCAGAGAGCTTGGTAAATCGTAGGCTATTTTTTTTCATCGGCTTCTTTTTTCTTTTTTGTTTCTTCTGTTGTAGGTGCATAAACTGGCGGCACTGTAGGAAACGCTAGATTTTCAGTTGCGCCCTTATAGGTAGGCTGTCCTCTGCCAAGTTCTGCCGGAATTTTGGGTGGAACAGGATCTCCGCGAACACCGCAACCAACGTGCCCAATCATCGCAATTAGAAAGATGATTATTATTCTTTTAGCCGTCTTCATTAGTTATCCTTTTTTTCTTGATCCAAAATTCCTTTGTATTCCACTTCAAATGTTTTGAATTCATGGCAAAGTCTTGGTTCTAGTTCGTATTTTAAATAATCTGCCTTGGTGATTGTCTTGCATCCGCGAATATATCTTGAGGCTGCGTCCTTAAAAGAAAGCTCCTGCTTTTCGAGAATTTGGCTTTCCCAAAAATAAATCTCTGGAAATTCTTTATCAATTTGTTTGGCTTTCTCTATATGATAAGTTGCCTCTGGGTATTGTTTTTGCGTAAAGAATTTTTGTACTAGCACCATGTTAAAGTAAAGAGGATAAAGGGTTTCGAGGTATTTATATTCGCTTGCAGACTTATTAAGAGGCTCGATCACTTGCAGACAGGCTTTGATCTGTAAGTCAGTAAGCTGAAGTTGTGGATAGAACGGGTTGATCTCAAGAGCCTTTGTTATAGAGGTATTGGCTTCTTCACACTTACCGGTAACCATTGCCAAGCGCGCCATCCAGAGCAAAATTAAAATATTGTCTGGCTCAACTTTGATTGCTTCTTTAAATTTTTCAGCGGCTTCTGCTGGAGATTCTCTTAGTAGCGATTTTGCGTATTCATAAAATTTTTGTGTTTTTTCGGTATAGAATAAAGTCGAAATATTATTGAGGGTTTTCTTTAATTCTTCCTGGGCTTTTCTGTTATACGTTTCCGATTTGATCACTCGAACTAAAACTTGAGAAGCCTGAAGTCGATCTTGTTGAAGGGTTAAGCTCTGAGCTTTTTGAATTATATCCTTATAGCTTTCTTTACTTTTCGATGGTGTTTTGCTTTTAATATCTGGAATTGGGCTGGGTATTAAATCAGTTTGCGCCATAGACACTTTTGAAATGAATAATAAAATAAAAAGATTTAAGAAAAACTTCATGTATCATGATTACTATGATTTGGCCCACTAAGACAAGTCCGGAGGCAAGACCATAATCATTAGTTGTCTCTAAAGTTTATTCAGTAGCACTAAACGCGGCTTGCTTCCGTTTGCTGGACCCACAACGCCTTCTTTTTCAAAAATTTCAATGATTCTGGCGGCTCTTGGATAACCCAGGCGGAACTTTCTTTGTAAAAGTGACGCGCTTACTTCTTTGAGACCTGAAACATATGCTAATAATTCATCATATCTTTCATCGGATCCCTCTTCTTCCCCGCCATCAAAAGAGGCTCCGCTGGCGCCATTTGAAAATTCAAATCCCCCGCCAGAGCCATCTAACGTTTTCATAGCTGACGGGTCAAACTCAGGCTCTGATTGTTTTGACCAGAATGATGTGAGCTCTGCGATTTCTTTTTCCGAAACCCAAGCCCCATGATGCCTTTGTGGCTTAGAAACACCAGGAGCTAGGAACAACATATCCCCTTGAGCCAAAAGTCTTTCTGCTCCGGATTCATCGAGAATGATTCTTGAGTCCATTTTACTAGCAACTTTAAAGCTAATCCTCCCTGGAATATTTGTTTTGATTAATCCTGTTACCACGTCTCTTCTTGGAGACTGCATTGCTAGAACCAAATGCATACCGCAAGCCCTTGCCATTTGTGCTAGGCGCACAATCAACTGCTCTGTATTCACCTTATCCACCGACATCAAATCGCCAAATTCTTCTACAATGATAACGATATAGGGAAGTTCCTGGAAATAATATCCTTCAACATTCCCTCTGTTTTGCGCATCCAGCTCATCATTGTAAGCTTGGTGCTCTGAAGCTTGCTGCTTAGAAAAATCCGCCATCTTTTCGTTGAATGCTTCAAGTCCGCGAGTATTGAATTTCGACATTGAGCGATAACGTTTTTCCATTTCGCGAACAGCCCAGCGCAAACTCACCACAGCTTTTTTAGGGTCTTTGATCGGGGGCATTATCAGGTGAGGAATATTATGGAAAGCCGCGAGATCCACTTGTTTTGGATCTACTAAAATTACTTTTAATGTTTTCGGAGAATGTTTAAATAGTAAACCCGTAAGGAGTGAGTTGATGAATACCGATTTACCAGATCCTGTTGTCCCCGCTACTAATAAGTGAGGCATCTTTCTTAGATCCACAGTTTTAGGGTCTCCATTTGCTTCTTTTCCAAGAGCAATTGGAAGTTTTATTTTTTCATCCCAGAAAGCTGTATCTTCCACGATTTCTCTTAAATAAACCGAATCTCTTTTTGGATTTGCTGTTTCAATACCCACCACGTCTCTTCCTGGGAGTGGAGCAATGATACGAATGGACTCTGAGCTCAGTGCCAACGATAGATCATCTGCTAGTTCTGTGATTTTAGAAATTTTAACGTCTGCATTTGGTTTAAATTCATACATTGTTACCGCGGGTCCTGGTCTCACCGCAACAACAGAACCATTCACAGAAAACTGCGCAAGTTTGTCTTCTAATAGGAACGTATTTCTCTTGATGATTTTTTCATCTACTTTAATTCCGCTATTTGGTGCAGCTTCTAAAATGGAAAGCTTTGGAAGCTCCCAGTGTTCGATTCGTTTTAATTTTTTATGGGCTTCCTGTGTGATTTTTTCTTTTTTGTCTGTCATTTTTTGGATTACAAAGTTTGCTCTTCTTTGTTCATCAATGCTGATGGCATTGTCGAGATCCGTATCCATTTCTTCATCATCTGTGCCCAACATCATAGGATTTTCTTTAATTGGAGCCTTTAAAACATTTAGAATTTTTGATTCTATAACCGGAGAAACTCGCTTTTCGATTTTCGCTTTCTTCTTAAATAGATCTTTAAAGAAAGTAATCACACCATCTCTAATGTCTTTTAGTTTTTTAATTGCAGCGTTGGGAAGTAGAAGTTCTGCAAATTCCTTAAGTGATTTTTCGGTATAAAATATAGTGAGAACTAGAAGAGCGCTCCAAAGAATAACTGCCACTCCAGTTTTATTAAAAACAGCTACCAAGCCTTTTGTTGCAAATAATCCTAAAAGCCCACTTGCATAAATGGCACCATTGAAAAATTTTTCCAGTGGCAGATATAGTGAAATTAAAGAAGAACATGCCAATAAAAATAAGCCCGCCAGCGTCCAACTTGCAGCGCCACTGATTTTCTTTGGATTGTTACCATACTTAAAATGCATATAGGATTGTCTTATTCCTGCAAATACAAATAACCACGCCGTTAAACCAAATGCCTGATAAAATATATCAGACAAAAAGCTTCCAAAATACCCACAGAGGTTTTGAACGGAGCTATTTATTCCTGTGGAATTAAATGAAGGATCAGCAGGGTTATAGCTCCACAGAGCGAGCGACAAGAAGAGGCTTCCTGCAAGCCATCCAATAACAACAATATCTCTTTGAAATTTTTCAATCATTTTCGACATATCTACATGATACGGAAGTTGTATTGACTTTGGTAGTCGGGGCTTTTAAATCATTAGGACTTTAATCGAGAAAATAATGATAAAAATCAATGAGATCTTCTTTAGCATTCAAGGGGAGTCCAGTTACACGGGAATTCCGACAGTTTTTGTGCGCACCTCAGGGTGCCCGCTCCGCTGTACTTATTGTGATACCCAGTACGCATATTATGATGGTGAAAAAATATCAATTGATGCCATCATCGAAAAAATTAAATCTTTTCCTACAAAATATGTATGTGTTACTGGCGGAGAGCCTTTATCACAGACCAATTCCAATGAGCTTATGTCAAGGTTATGTGAAATGGATTATAAAGTTTCTATAGAAACGAGTGGTGCCGTCTCTTGTGAATTCGTCGATAAACGAGTCAAGAAGATTATAGATATAAAAACACCCGATAGCGGCGCAGCAGATACGTTTATAATGAAAAATTTAGATCACGCAACCGCTCTTGATGAATTTAAATTCGTGATTTGTTCAGAAAAAGATTTCCATTGGTCAGAAAGTTTTGTACAAACACACCTCTCAAGTGGACAGAGTATATTGTTTAGTCCTTCTTTCGGTGTCGTGAGTGAATTGCAATTGGCTCGCTGGATTCTCGAAAAAGGAAGTCAAGCAAGAATGCAGATGCAAATGCATAAATATATCTGGCCTCCTGATACAAAAGGTGTATAACACTCACTCAAAACTGAAGTGAAAAAAACTGAAACTCAAAACCTAAAATTAGGTAAAACTATAGGGGTCGTGACAACCATGAACACTACTGCAAATTCTACTACAAACTCTACAACGCCACCAATCTCTCCAGAAGCTTTTCAACCTAACCACTTATTCGTAGCTAATTTAAAATCAGTAAGCTTAGAAAAATTAGTTAGATCTAAACTTGAAGTTCTTTTTGATGAACAACAAGAAACATCTGTAGAGCTAAATGGATTGTACGACGTTGTATTAGAACAAGTAGAGAAGCCTCTTATTGAACTTGCATTGAAGGTTCACCGTGGTAACCAAGTTAAGACAGCAAAAATGTTAGGTATCAACAGAAACACGCTCAAGAAGAAAATGGACGGATATAAAATCAAAGTTCGCTCATTAACATAAGATCAGCTTAATTAAATCGACTTATCGAATCTTAAAGGTTCATCCACTAGAGTCCAACACATCAGTGGGTCATTTGTATCCGACAGCAGGCAAAAGGCCCACAATTTATTTAAACCAATGACTATTTATATTCTTCACGAACTTGCAAGATCACATCTTGCAGGTAATCGGCCAACACATCCCTGATTTGATCTAGCGTCAATGTGCTTTTCTCAAAACCTTTGTCAGAAATTTTCTTTAAAAAATCCTGAGTGACCAATTCTTCTGGCAATCCTGTGCTTTTAACTATTTTTTCGAAAAGATTATCATCCATGAAAAACCCCTCTCTATGGATGACATTATCAAACCAACAACCGGTTGATTGTTTAATATATTTTGAAGGAATTTTTAAGAACTGGACTTCGGTCTACTAAGACTCTGGTGCAAAATTTTGAAGCGGTCCCTTGGGTTTAGCGGGATACTTATCTTCCTTGGGTGGTTGAGAAAATTGCGCAAGGCTCTCTGCCGCAAGGTTAGCAAATTGACCGTATTGAGATAACCACGCAAGCTTTGCTACTCCTGTTGGTCCGTTTCTTTGTTTACCAATAATAATTTCCGCAATACCCTTCGCGTCTGAGTTTTCTCTTTCGTAGTAATCATCACGATAAATCATCATGATAACGTCTGCATCTTGCTCGATAGAGCCCGATTCTCTCAAATCTGAGAGCATTGGTCTTCTATCTGATCTGCCCTCAACTCCACGATTGAGCTGTGCGAGGGCAATCACTGGAACTTTTAATTCCTTGGCAATTGCTTTTAATGTTTTTGAGATTTCCGATACTGCTCTTTCTCGGCTTTCTACTTTTTGCTTTAAATCCATCAACTGAAGATAATCCACCATGATGAGATCTAACCCATGCGTGGCCTTCAGTCTTCTACACTTCGCACGGATCTCAAAGGGGCTAATACCTGAGGTTTCATCAATGAACATTCCTGATTTACTGATGATGCTCACCGTATTGATAAGTTTTGGCCAACTTGAATCTGGAATTTTACCCACTCTCATGAGTGACATATCGATTTTTGATTCAGAAGCCAGCATTCTCAACATCAACTGCTCTTGACCCATCTCCAGAGAGAAATAGGCCACTTTTTTGCCCTCTCTGATCGCCGCATGAGTGGCAATGTTTAAGCTGAATGCTGTCTTACCCATAGAAGGACGAGCCGCAATAATCGTTAATTCGCCCGGCTGAAATCCTGCTGTCATTTTATCAAGCTCGGTAAATCCAGAGCTCACACCCGTAATGGCCGCGCCCCCGGAGTTATAGAGCTCGTCGATTCTTTGCATATTGAGTTTTAGAATTTCATTGGCTGGAATCAATCCATCCACTTTTTTCTTTTCGGCAATGGAGAAGATTTTTGATTCGGCGTTATCTAGAAAGGTACCGATATCCTCGTAATCGCCGTCGTAAGCTTTACCAACTAATCCTTGGCACTCAGTGATGAGTTTTCTTAAAATTGCTTTTTCCGCCACGATTTCGACGTAACTTTTTAAGTTTGCCGTCGTTGGAGTTTGGTTGAGAATCTCAGCCAAATAAGCTGATCCCCCAACTTGATCCAATTCATCTTTTTTCTTTAGAAGTTCCGATACCGTTAAAATATCAATGGGCTGACCCTTGATATTCAATTCTCTGAATGTGGAATAGATAGTCCGGTGTGCATTTTTATAGAAGTGTTCTTCCGAAATGGTGTCATTGACTTCATCCCACTTTTCAGGCTCTAGCATGATGCTGCCTAAAACCGATTGTTCTGCTTCAATGTTATGTGGTTGAACTCTTAATTGCAAAAAACCCCCTCGAGAAACCGTTTCTTTAGAACTTAAGCGCGTTCTACAGAAACTAGAACTTCCGCCTCTAGGCCTTCACCGAAGCTTACAGTTGCTTTATGTTGACCAAGAATTTTGATGCTGTCCTCAAGGATAACGTCTCTTCTATCAACTTGGAATCCTTGCTTCTCAAGTTCGCGAGCGATATCGCTTGCGCCAATAGAACCGAACAATTTGTCTGTCTCAGAAGCGTTCATTTTGAATGTTACAGTTTTGCCTGACATTTTTTGTAAAATTTCTTTTTTCTCGCCTACTGCTTTTTTCTTTTTAGAATCTGCCATCTTTTTGATGTGTTCAAATTCTTTAACTCTTCTTTCGGTTGCTTCACTTGCTAATTTCTTTGGAAATAAAAAATTTCTTGCGAAACCTGTTGCAACATTAACTAGTTGACCAATTTTTCCTACGTTTTTTACATCTGATTTTAAAATAACTTTCATGGATTTATCCTTGTTTAATTTTTTTATTAGCCCTAATTCTTTTAATCTATTTTCATAATGCTTTTTTAGAGATTTTATTCCTAAAATTCAACCAAAAATCCAATATGCCGAGGCAAATAGGCAATAGCAATTGAGCAATGAATATAAAGTACACGATCATTTTAAGCAACGAACCAAAATTCAAATTTTCCATTAAGAACGACAGAACCGAAAGTCCTTGAAAAAAATACAGCAAAAGTGAGACATTCAGAACATTTAATGCGGCTTCCTGTAATCCCGGAACTGGCGTCTTTAAGAATGAAAAAAGAAGCGAAACGATAATCACCCAAATGAATACATCGGGAGTTCTAAAATTTTTTATCTCAATTTGGGCTCTCAATGTTCCCATTCTTCTTTGCGCTCTAGAATCGAATAGAACTGCGATCCAAAGATTTAAAGCTAAAAGCGTAACAATGAGAGAGGGAACCTGATGCGTGAGAGTCTCAAGAGTGATACTCATCTCGCCTATAACTGTTTTCGCTTGAATGAAATAAAATTCTACCTGAGTTGAAATCCAGCCCCAGAATTGCGCACCTTCTTTAAAGTGCACCCAAAGGAAAAGGATAAAGAAAAAGGCCGCCGTACTTGATAGAACTGCCACTACGCTTTTTAGCAAAATGTTTTTTTTCTCCATTGCTACGAAGACTAGAATCAAAATAGATGTACACAGAATCATCAACGCTAACATTTGAGCTTTGAAGTAAAGCGCAATCGTTATCGTTAAGAGCTGGAGGAAAATAAAGTTGAGTGTATCCGCGGTTCTTCTCAGGAGAAGCAGCGGGGCCCCTCCGAAAATTCCCGTGCTGAGAGTTAAAATCACGCACGAGAGTTGTAAGAATAATGCGGAAAATATTTTTTCCTTAGAGATCATTGATGTCGATTATACAGACGGTCTCATTTGTCTTTGAGCGCGTGCTTTTTCGAAATTCTTTTCTCTTTCTTTTTCACGAGCTTGAGCTGCGCTTAAAGAATCTTTGAATTCTTGAACGTGCTTCGTAAGATCAGTTCCATCTTCTAGCTTAACGTGAACGAATCTTAACACATCATCGTTAATTCTCATTGTACGCTCTAACTCAGCAACAACCTGAGTGTTTGCTGTGAAAGTTGTATGGAAGTAAATGCCCGTTTTTTCTTTTTGGATTGGATTTCCAAGGCGTCTTTTGCCCCAAGTATCGATGTGGGCCATCTCACCCTTGAAAGATTCGATAATTTGTTTGTTTTTTTGAAGTAGGCCTTTTTGCTTTTCTTCAGTTGTATCAGATTTCAAGATAATTACTGATTCGTATGGACGAATAGTTGTGACAGTTTTAGCCATTTTAACAGTTCCTTTTGGTTAAAGCCCCATCTCTACGGGTGGAGCAAGGTTTTTAAAGAATGACTTTTATGCCACGAAACTGGTCTTTAAGGCAATAGAAATGATGGATAATTGATATATACTTAAGTATATGGATTTATACATAAAAATCACATCTGGAACACGCGTAGGAGATGTCTTTAAGCTTCAACCAGGAGTTACTCTGGGAAGATCTAAGGCTGATATCCATTTGAAAGACTCGAAAGCCTCTTTGGTTCACGCAAAAATTGTCGAAGAAGATGATGCTCTTTTTTACCTAGATATGAATTCTACAAATGGAACTATGGTTGCAGGCCGGGGAATTAAAAAAGTAAAATTGATTCCTGGTCTCGTCATAACGATCGGGGCTACCAATTTAGAAATCGTAAGCGAATTTGATATTAAAAAAACTTCCGAAGTGAATTTGAGCGAATGGCGCGAGGCACTTTTCAATTTCACGCAAAAATTAAAAACAGATCAGTCTCTCGTTGAGGTGACACCTTTTGAAAGGTGTATCACCGTAGATGTAAAGTCTGGCGTTCAAGCGGGAACGGGATGGATTTTGGGTTATGGTCCAAGAAAGCTTGGACCGGGATCTTCTGATTTGTGCATTTTAGACGATACTCTTGAGGAATTCTGTTTAGAAATCTCGCAGAGCGAAGAGGGTCATGTGATTATTGAATCTGTTGGGGAGAACCCCTTTATCATTGATGGTAAAAAAAGAATTACCGAAATTTTAAAAAATAGATTAAAGATACAGGTCGGAAACACAATACTGGAAGTTGGATTTTTAGAATGAAGCAATTCGAAAAAAAAGTAGGAACATTTAAAAGCTTTGATGGCACCGAAATCTATTACGAAGTTCGCGGCCAAGGCAAACCTTTAGTTCTTACTTACGGCATTGTTTGCCTCATGAATCATTGGCATCACCAAGTGAAACATTTTAGCGAAAATTATCAGACTATTCTTTTTGATTTGCGAGGACATCACAATACGCCGATCCCACTTGATCGCGAAAACTTATCTATGGATGCTATCGCTCGAGACATTCCTCTTTTACTCGAACATTTAGGAATTGAAAAAGCGAGCTTCTGGGGACACAGCTTTGGTTGCCAACTTTTAATTCGCGCTTATGACATGAATCCAAAAATGTTTGAAAATTTAATTTTGATCAATGGTTTTGCCAAAAATCCACTCACAAAAACATTTGGCGTAGAGGCTGTTCACCAAGCTTTCTCGATTGCAAAGCAAGGTTACGATCTTTTGCCAGAGACTGTTTCATACATATGGAAAAAAGCCGTAAAGAATCCCGTCGCTATGAGAATTTCTGCTCTTGCCGGGGGATTCAATCTCAATCTCACAGGCTTTCAAGACATTGAAATTTACGCGAAAGGCGTTGCCAACGTCGAAGCAGATATTTTCTTAACTCTTTTTGAGCAAATGATTAAGTATGATGGTAGCGGTACTCTAGATCGTATCGAGTGTCCTACTTTAATCATCAGCGGACAAAAGGATGCGGTAACTCCCGTGCAATTCCAAGAAGATCTACACAAGAAAATCAAAGGCAGCGAGCACATCATTGTTCCCCACGGAACTCATTGCACTCAACTTGATATGCCTGATTTTGTAAATCTTAAAATCGAAAAATTTTTTAAAGAAAATAAATACTAAAATTATTTTTCTGCTCGCCGATTTGATCTTTTACAAGTATATGCACACCACCACAGGTGGAATTGCTTTTTTTCAGTTCTCAAAGCCTCTTGAATCGCGGTCAGCTGACTGAGCTTGGCAGAGTCTCCAAAGTACTCGTATTGGTACTATAAGTGCTTGATTTTATTGTTATTTTTTAAAATACCTATAGGGGTTATATAATAAATCTAATATATCAATCAACTGTCCATTGTTGATAAATATTCGCTAATTGTAAACGGATTTCAGAAATTAAATGTGGGTTTGTTTTTGCACTTATTAATTGTATGATAAGTAGAAAGCTATTAGCTCTTGGCTATTTAATTATAGTGTTACAAGTGTGTATATCTTCTATACACACGTTAGCTGCAAATGAGCTGTGCTCTCCGTTGTTCGCTGAAAAGCAAGCACCGTCTCTACCAATAAACGTACTTAATAATGCTGAAATCACAAGGATTAGGGCTAAGGGGCATACCGTTGTAGATAAGCTCAACGGCTATCAAGTCAGAAGTGGCCAAAGAAAAATCGTAGTGAATAATCCCAATGTCATCTTGCTATTAGGTGAGATTGCTTCACACCCGCGAGTAAATATTCGCTATACGGATACATTTTTTGCTCGGGGCGGGCCATTTAGAATTGGACAAGGGGAAAGAGATTTATACCGTTTTTTTAGAACATTACTAAATCGTTCAGAAGCAACGCAAATTTCAAGTTTACAGCAGTATTTGGCTCGTCTGAATTCTGGTGGCGCAGAGCTATTGATGTTCTTTTCAGAACATCTACTAAAGGATAAGCCAATTATTATTAACTCAAATGGAAATTCACAGACTGTTCGATTTCTGCAATTAGATCCAAAGTCAGGATATGTTTTAATTGAATATTTAGTTTCAAAAAAGCAAGAGCGGATTCCTGGTGCAATATTTTATGAGCGAATGAGCAGAGAAGAGCGGGATAAGCTTGGATATAACTTTGATGTGTTGCCAGAATCTGAATGGTTCAGAAGTATTGGTAAAAAAAGGACAGGAAAAAACGGCTATATTTACATAGCAGAATTAAAAAATGATGTTCCTGTAAATCCCTACCCTAATAAAATGTTTGAAATTGATCAGCATGAAATCCGAGAGTTTTCGAATGGTGTTTACTATAACGGGCTCCCAGTTTTAACGACAGTTACATCGAGGTTTCCAAATTTTGCGAGGACATTTGGTATCAAGACTTTTCAAAAAAATAATCGTATTATCATTCAGTATCCAGATGTAGCATTAATTAATGAAACACTGAATGCACTTCCTCTGCATAGAGCCACGCCGGTAAGATTAATATCAACCAGTGAGTTTGAATCGATCCCTTTAATGACCTTTGCAAAAAGTTGGGCTAGAGAAGGGAAGAGTTATATTGCCGAACAAGGTACTGGTCATTTTCATGATGTTTCATTACATCTTACAGCATATCTAGCCATCTCAAGGGAAATAGTTTTAGCTAATCGGTCTCATTTAGATTTTTGGATTCAAATAACTGAACATCCGCTTTTACAGAAAAATAAATCTTTGCAAGACTTCGCTCAGAAGGCCATCCAAACTTGGGCCCAAGACTTTGACAATTTGACCGGGCGGTTTCTTGAAAAGATTCAAGGAGCTGATACTGATGCCAAGATCAATTCTGTTTTAGAGAATTATTTAACAAACTTGAATCTCCAAAATGGCAAAGACATTGTGCTAAACTATTATGAGAACAGCTCTGCTCCTTGGGCCAAAATCCTTGCGCTAAGTAGAGAGGATATGGAAATTATTCAAGAGATTAATACTCTAGCTAAGCAAATCCCTACAGCGGATATTCCTGAGCACGTCAAAAAGGCGCGACAACAGCTGTTTCTACCATAGATTATCCCGCTTCAGGTTCTTCCAGTTTAAATTCGAGTTGTTTTAGTTCTTCAGAAGATTTCTTCTTGAAGATCGATTCAACGTTGGATCCCGCAGCTTTTTGTTCTGCTGGTGACTCTCTGTTCAAGAAAGAATCCAATGTGGCGTCGCCACATTCCTCTTCTGTTTGATAAATTTCTGGAATTTGTAGGTCCACGTTATAAGCTTGTTTTGCTAAATACTTAATGAACGCGGCTTTACTGCTTGGAGTGGAGTTTGCGTTGAAACCCATCTCTTCCATGATATCCCCGATCTTTTTCATAAAAACCTCTTGTGTTCTTATCGGTTAGGGCTATGGATTGTTTACTTAAGATGTGTTTTAACTAGATGTAGTCATTGATGCGTTCTTCTCCCATTTTAGACAGAGTGATGTGAAACTTGGGTTAAATAATCATGTAACACGCGATGTTATGAAAAAACTAGCCCTCGAAAACACTAGATATAGTATTTCAGTGCTGAGATGACACCTAGATATGTGGATAAGTATGTGAGTCATGTGGATAGTTTTGCTTTTTGACCCCACAATTGTTTTGACATAGTCTGGGCTCCGTTAAAATTACAAAATTTCGCGGAGGACTGAATGAATATTTTAGTTTGTATCAAACAAGTTCCTGATACAGAAACAAAAATTAAATTGGGCGGAACAGGTATCGACACAGCCGGTATCAAGTGGATCATGAATCCTTATGACGAATTTGCAGTTGAGGAAGCTTTGAAATTAAAAGCTGCAAAACCCGAAACACAAGTTCACGTGTTAACTGTTGGACCAAAGGCTCGCGCCGTAGAAGCTCTAAGAACTGCTCTTGCAATGGGCGCTGATGAAGGAGCGGTTATTGATGCTCCAGAAACTTTGGATAATTACAATATCGCAAAAGCAATCGCGGCGGCTTCAAAAACTCTTGGCGAATTTGGAATTTTACTCAGCGGAAAATCTGCCATTGATGACAATAACTTTTCTGTGGGTCAAATGGTCGCAGCCTTTTTGGACATTCCACATGTAACTTCAGTTTCAAAAGCAGATTACACTGAAAAAGGTGCTTTGCTTGAAAGAGAAATTGAGGGCGGTGCAAAAGAAATTATCGAAGTAGAATTCCCTGCGATGATCACAGCAAACAAAGGATTAAACACTCCAAGATACGCATCTCTCCCGGGAATCATGAAGGCAAAGAAAAAGGTGATCAAAGAATTAGCTCTGACAGATTGTGGTGTTGATGTTGCAAACATAAAAGTGAAATACACAAATTTTGAACTTCCTTCCGATAGACCGCCAGTACAAATGATCTCGGGCGAACCACAAGAACAAGCACAAAAACTCGTACAACTTCTAAGACAAGAAGCGAAGGTGATTTAGTATGGCAAAAATTTTAGTTTTTATTGAATCGGCTAACAATAAGATCAAAAAGAGTTCTTTAGAATTATTAAGCGCAACAACTGGAAACGAAGTTGCGGCAATTCTCATTGGAGATAATGTTTCAACTGTAGCTCAAGGATTGAAAAACTATCCCGTGCAAAAAGCGTTTGTTTTTAACAACGCGGCTTTGAAAGATTACAATTCTTCATATTATTTTTCATGCTTTGAACAAGCGATCAAAAAATTCTCTCCAGATTTGGTTTTAGCTTCAGGCTCAATGGCGGCTAAAGATTTACTCCCCCGAGTAGCTGCAAAATTTGACGGCGGCATCGCGGGTGATTGCGTCGGTTTAAAAATCAGCGGAACAAAAGTTGAGGCCAGACGCCCACTATACTCTGGAAAAGTTCTCGCAACTGCTGAGTTTACAGATGCCTCTAAAATTAAAGTTGTTCTTATGAGACCAAATCAACTTCCTCAACCAGCAGAAGGTGCTTCAAATTGCGAAATCACTGAGGAGACCTTCACTGCCCCTGCGACAAAAGTAAGAGTGAAAGAAGTTGTTAAGAGTTCGTCTGCAAAACCAGATCTTACAGAGGCGGGAGTTATTGTTTCCGGGGGACGCGGCATGAAGGGTCCCGAGCACTTTAAACTTTTAGAAGATTTAGCTGAAACGATTGGCGCAACCGTTGGTGCATCAAGAGCCGTTGTTGATGCTGGATGGGTTCCACATGCAATGCAGGTTGGGCAAACAGGTAAAACTGTAGCACCAAATCTTTATATCGCAGCTGGAATTTCTGGTGCGATTCAACATATGGCTGGAATGGGTTCAAGCAAAGTGATCGTGGCCATCAACAAAGATCCTGAGGCGCCGATCTTCAAAAAGGCAACTTACGGTATCGTCGGCGACGCTTTCGAAATTCTTCCGAAACTAAAAGAAGAGTTTTCCAAATTATTGAGTCACTAATGTGGAATAAGATCAAACCTACTCTGATTGCTATTTTAGTTTTTGTAGTTTATCGGGTTTGGTCTTTCACTTGGAGATTACATCTCCACAAAAACGAAGAGCTTGAATCGGACATCAAAAATGGTGTCCCTATTGTTTTTGCTTTTTGGCATGGTCATGAACTTGCCATGATTGGTTATTCAAAACATTATAGATTTGCGACGATGACCTCCGTCAGCTCCGATGGACAACTCATGGGAAAGGTTTTGAATTGGATGGGCGCAAAGACCTCTAAAGGTTCTTCCTCTAGAAATGCTGTTCAAGGCTTAAAGGGTCTTATCCGTCTTGCAAAATCAGGATGTATTCCTGTGGTTCCTGTCGACGGACCACGTGGACCAATCTATGAACCAAAGCCCGGTGTTTTTGAACTCTCAAGACTTTTGAATGCGAAGATTTATCCGGGAGGAGCGGCAGCTTCATCTAGTATACTTTTTAAAAAAAGCTGGAACAAAACTTTCTTGCCTCATCCTTTTGCTAAAGTTTCTCTTCATTGGGGAAAACCACTCGCACCTGTCACCAAAGATCTTGATCCGAGAGATCCTGAACTTATAAAAAGACTCAAAGATGCCATTAATGCCGCTGGTCAATCCGCGCTCAAAGAAATTGCACAGAACTCCTAGATAGAGGATACTTTTTTCGTATCTTTTGTAACGGATTTCCGATGTTTTTTCTGTGGAGGATTTATGTCTTTTTTCAATAAATTAGCTGTTGTTGCGAGTTCCATTTTGGTTCTCACTTTTACAATGACTTTGTTGGCTCAAAACGACGATGTTGTTGCTGTCGTTGGCAACAAACAAATTACTAAAAAAGAATTCAACGACAAGTACAAAGAAGTTGTTTCTAAAGCTTTCAATCCTCCAACTAAAGACTTATTCCTTGAAGACTTGGTGAGATACGAAGTGGGCGTAATGGAAGCTCAGAAGAGAAATCTTGGTGATGATCCTATCGTTCAAGAAAGAATCAGACAGGTTATGTACATTGATCTGGTTGAGAAAGAAATCGGCAAAAAAGCTGATGCCATCACTGTAAGCGAAAAAGAAATGCAAGCTTACTATGCAAAGAATCCTGAAATCCGCACAAGTCACATCCTTGTGGAAGTAAAAGAAAATGCAAGAAAGTCAGAAAGAGATGCAGCTAAGAAAAGAGCTGCTGAAATATATAAAGAAGTTTCTACTAGCAAGAAACCTTTCGAGCAACTTGTGAAGCTTTATAGTGATGATGTTATCTCTAAGAAAAATGGTGGAGATATTGGTTGGCACTCTTCTACAACTCTACTCCCAGAGTTTTACGTGGCCGCGCTTAAGCTCTCTGAGGGGCAGCTTTCTCCTTTGGTGGAAACAAAGTTTGGTTTTCATATCATCAAGCTCACTGGGAAAAAATCTTATAAGGATGCAGACAAAGTTCGCTTGAACGGTGCGGTTAAAGAATCAAAAAAGCGCTTATTGTTTGACGAATTTTTTGGGAAATTAAAATCAAAATACAATGTGAAGACATACACCCAAAAACTGTAAGGGCTTCACTTAGTGCGTAGCTAAGGCTACTTAGGTAAAATGAAAAAACAAAAGTATCTCGTCATTCTATTCTGGGGAGGAGTTTTAGCTCTTCTCTTTGTAGGGATCATTCTTTACTTTGATCTTCACAAAAGAAATACGCTTGCAGATACTGTTTTGGTTCAAGTTAATAACGACAGGCTGACGGCAAGAGAGTTTTCGGAAAAACTCGCGAGCAACCTCGAGAGCTACGATACTCTTCTCGCCAAAGATACCCATGTTGTAGATTTTGCTAAAAATAAAATTGTTGAGGATTTTGTTCACTCTTCTCTCATTACTAGCTGGGCTGAGAGAAATTCCATTGAGGTTTTAAACTCCGAAGTGGATGCTGAAGTTTCAAAAATTCGAGCCAACTACCCAGATGAGGCTTCCTTTAAAGAGGCTCTCAACTCCTCACAAACCTCTCTTAAAGACTGGGAGAATCAAATCAAGAGCAAGCTTCTGCAGAAAAAGGTTTTTCAGAGTCTTGCGCTAAAAACACAAGTTCCTACAGATGAAGAAATTAAATCTTTCTACAATACAAACCGTGAAACCTTTAAAGAAAGACCTCAGGTTCGCATTAGACAAATAGTTTTTGATAATGAAGATGCAGCTAATAGGCTCTATCACAGTATCACGCCGTCAACTCAGCTTGCAGATCTTGCAAAAAAATACTCCGTCGCCCCTGAAGCTAAAAATGGTGGTGACGTCGGCTGGATTGAACAAGGAACGTTAGATATTTTCGACAAAGCTTTCAATATGAGAGTAGGTCAACGCAGCGGTGTATTAAAAAGTCCCTATGGATTTCATATCTTTGAGGTCACTGGAAAAAAGGCAGAGCAAACATTGTCTTTTGAAGAAGTGAAAGAGCGCATTTCAAGAACGCTCAAAGGAAACAAAGAACAGGCTATCTATACAGCTTGGCTCGAAGAACAATTGAAGGTCTCAAAAGTGCTAAAAAATACTGAGGCAATAAAATCTATTCAGGTAAAACCCTTAGGAGAATAGACATGAAGTTTTTTATTTTGATTTTAATTTCTTTTATTGGCGCTAACGTCCAAGCAGAAACTGTGGATAAAATCGTGGCCATTGTGAATGATGAGATCTTAACTCTAAAAGATATTGAAAATTACAAAAGGCAACTTCAAAAGGGTAAGTTTGTTGATGATTTACTTATTTCTGATAAAGAAAAAATCTTAAAAGATCGTAACGCTCTAATTGATCATATGATCAACGAAAGACTTATTGACTCTGAAGTCAAAAGACAAGATCTCTCTGTTACCGTTGAAAAGGTAGATCAAGAAATAAAAAAAGTTTCTGACGGCAACAAAATGACTCGTGCTCAATTGATCGCGGCGCTCAAGGCTGAAGGTATTTCTTTTTCTGATTACCAAAACTTTATAAAACAGCGACTAGAAAGACAGGCATTAATTCAAAAAACCATTTCTTCAAAAATTAAAATTACAGATGATGAAATTCAAAACTATTACATGAATAACTATAAGGGAAACAGTGTTACAAGCTATGAGTACTCTTTGGCCCATATTCTCTTCCTCCCTAAAGGTGGAGACAAAGAAGCAGCCAAATCTCGTGCCGAAAGTGTGCTAAAGAAGCTGAGTGCCGGAGAATCTTTTGATAGCTTAGCTTCTCAATTCAGCGAGGACCCTAATTTTTCTAGCGGGGGATTTCTTGGCAATTTTAAAAGTGGAGAATTCTTGAAAGAACTTGAAACCTCAGTTCAAAATTTATCTGTCGGTGCAAATACTGGGGTTGTTCCGACAAAATTTGGTTACCATATCGTAAAGCTTATTTCTAAAAAAATCGTAAAAGACTCTGTTTTTGAATCTAAGAAAAAAGAAATTCAAAATATTCTTTATGAAAAGGCTTTCGCTCAGCAATTTAAATTTTGGATTGAAGAGAGAAAGCTAGGATCCTTTATTAAGATCAATAAGTAGTAGAAAGTGAAAAGAATTTTAATTACAACGGGTGACGCAGACGGAATTGGATTTGAAGTAACTGCCAAGGCCCTGAACAAAATCGGCCCAAAAAAAAATGTTCAATTTTATTATTACAAAAATCCTTTAACTGAAAAAAAATATCTTTCTATCATAAAAAAGAAATTTAAAATTAAAAAATTTTCTAGCATAGAAGATGCTTTAGGTGAAAGTCCTCAAGACAAAACTATATTCGAAATAGAAAGTTCTAGCAATCCTGCGCTTTGTTTTGAAGAAGGCGTTAAATATGCTAAAAATAAATTCTTCAATGCTATCGTTACTGCTCCGCTCTCAAAAGAATTGATTCAAGAGGCTGGGCTTTCGGACCGTGGTCATACAGATATTATGAGAAGAATTTTAAACCAGGAAAAAAATATCTATATGGCTTTTATTGGAAATCTTTTTTCTCTAATCTTGGTGAGCGATCATCTCTCTATTCGAGATGTGCCCTCGAAAATTTCTAAAGATCATTTATTGGATATTTTTTCTAGCGCCGATGCTTTTTTGAAAAACTTAAAATTACCCAAGAACAAACAGCGTATAGGTGTGTTGGGCTTAAATCCACATGCAGGTGAAATAAAAAATCTCGGCTTTGAGGATCGTGAAATTATAGCCCCCGCAATTCTATCTGCACAAAAAAACAAGTTTCCAGTTTTTGGCCCTCTCGTTCCAGATGTGGCTTTTCAAGATTCGCATTATCAAAAGTACGGTGTTTTTATTGCCATGTATCATGATCAAGGCCTTATACCTTTTAAAATACTTCACAAAAAACAACATGGTGTACAAGTTTCATTGAATACACCATTTGTTAGAACCAGCGTAGATCACGGAACGGCGAAGGATATTTTTGGCAAAGGAAAAGCTGACGCCGGATCCATGATTAAAGCTATCCAAACCGCGCTAAAGTTAGTATAGTATTTAGTCATCTTATCTATATTTTCCGGATCTTCCTCCGGATGCATTCTGAAGGGAACTTATATGATTATGAATCCTGTTATTTTCAGAGAGTACGATGTTCGCGGCGTTGTTGGCGAGCACTTCGATGCGGACTTTGCTTACACTCTCGGAAGAGCTTATGCCTCTTTACATTTTTCTGTTCTTCAAAAAAAATCTCCAACAATTGCCATTGGACAAGACGCAAGACTCTCTTGCCCCAAGCTCGTTGAGGCTTTGGCGAAAGGTCTTCAAGACTCTGGATTCAATGTAAAACTATTGGGTCTCGTTACTTCACCTATGACTTACTTTGCCACATTCTTTTATAAAGATATCGATGGCGGAATCATGGTCACCGGAAGTCATAATCCTCCGGAGTACAATGGTTTTAAAATTTCTATCGGTAAAAATACACTTTATGGTGCTGATATTTTAAAACTTTTAGAAATCATTAAAAGTGAAAAATACATCAAAGGCGCTGGAAAAATTGAAACTTTAGATATTTTTCCAGATTACATAGATCGTTACAAAAAAGAATTTGGCGATCTCTCTGGTTTAAAAATTGTTTTGGACTGTGGCAATGGCGCCGCAGGCGTTATAGTGAGAAAGCTTTATGAAGCTTGCGGAGCAACCGCGACAATTCTATTCGAAAATCCTGATGGTACTTTCCCAAATCATCACCCGGATCCAACCGTAGAGAAAAATTTAGTGGATCTTAAAAAAGAAGTTTTAAAACAAAAAGCTGATGTTGGAATTGGTTTTGACGGTGATGCCGATAGAATTGGTGTCGTTGATGAAAATGGAAAAATGATTTTAGGCGATGAGCTTATGGTCCTTATCAGTCGCGCAGTCATCAAAGACAATCCTGGCGCCAAGATCGTAGGTGATGTGAAGTGTTCGCATAGACTTTATGAAGATGTAGAAAAACATGGTGGTAAAGCCATCATGTGGAAAACAGGACACAGCCTTATTAAGCAAAAAATCAAAGAGGAAAAGGCTCCTTTTGGCGGTGAACTCAGCGGGCATATTTTCTTTAATGATAGAAACTATGGATATGATGACGCTCCATACGCAGGTCTTCGAGTAGTTGAAATCTTAAAGAAGGCGGGAAAACCTTTCTCTCATCTTTTAAGCGATCTTCCTAATGCTTTCTTCACTCCAGAAATCCGTATTGATACGACTGAAGAAAAAAAATATCAGATCGTTGAGGCTATTAAAAAGAAATATTTAGATACAAAAAACGCAACGGTACTTACTATTGATGGTATTCGTGTACAGTTTAGTGATTCTTGGTTTTTAGCAAGAGCTTCCAATACACAACCCGTAGTGGTTTTGAGATTTGAAGCGACCTCAAAAGAAAAGCTTGAGGTTTTAAAAGATGAAATCGAAAAAATAGTGAATCCATTATTATAAAAAATAAGATCACTAAAATTGAATTTGATATTATGGACGAAGGTAAAGACGGCATCCTTATTAAGGGAGCGAGAGAGCATAATCTTAAAAATATTGATCTCTTTATCCCAAGAAACAAACTAACCGTTATCACTGGAATCAGTGGTAGTGGGAAGTCGACTATTGCATTTGATACTATCTATGCTGAGGGACAGCGTCGCTATGTCGAGGGTCTTTCGACTTATGCTAGACAATTCTTAGAACAACTCAAGAAACCGGATTTAGATTCTATCACTGGCTTATCTCCGACCATTTCGATTGAACAAAAAACTACCGTCGCTTCTCCAAGATCTACCGTGGGTACGATCACCGAAATTTATGATTATTTCAGGCTTCTTTTCAGTAGAATTGGAAAACCAGTATGTCCAGATCATGGGGTTGAGCTTAAAAAATTAGATCTAGAAAGATTGATCGATGAGACTCTAGCTCTTAAAGAAGGAACAAAGATTCACATTCTTGCTCCGGTTTTTAGAAACAAAAAAGGTGAGTTTCAAAAAGAAATCGAGAGCTGGCTAAAAAAAGGCTTTGTCAGAGCAAAAATTGATGGCGAATATTATGAACTTGAAAACCCACCGAAACTTTTAAAAACGAAAACTCACAATATTGAGCTGGTTATTGATCGTTTAATCATAAAAAAAGACTTAAGACCACGGCTTGTGGAAAGTTTAAATATTGCGCTTAAGATGGCAAAAGGAACTGTTGCCATAGAAAATATCTCAGACAACAAATACCATATTTACTCCAAGGATTCTTCGTGTCCTATTTGTCAGTATTCTCCTCCAGAGATCGAACCAAGATTATTTAGCTTTAATGACCCTCGTGGCTATTGCCAGACGTGCCATGGCCTCGGAACCGTAGAGGACGAAGAAGCCGAAGAGTACGACGAGGACTCTGAGGACTCTGAGGACGCAGAAGCCCTCTTTGAAGAGGGCGATACTTGCCCTGACTGCAAAGGCTCTCGATTAAGAAAAGAAGCTATGTATGTTTTGGTGAATGAAAAAAATATTCATCAAACAAGTATTTTATCTTTTGATAACCTTTTAAGTTGGATTAATGAACTTTCGCTTTCTGAGCGAGAGAAAAAGATTCTTCATAAATTGATTTTTAAAATTAATTACAAAGTAAATTTCTTGTTGCGACTTGGTCTTTCCCATTTGAGCTTATCAAGATCAACTAGATCTCTCTCCGGCGGGGAGGCACAAAGGATCCGTCTTGCAAATCAGCTAGGTTCTCCGCTCGTCGGCGTCCTCTATGTTTTGGACGAACCAAGTATCGGTTTGCATGCTAGGGATCATCATGAGCTCCTGACTGCGCTCAACGAATTAAAGGACAAGGGTAACACCATCATTGTTGTTGAGCACGATGAAGAAACCATTATGGCCGCAGATTATGTTGTAGACATTGGCCCGCGTGCTGGAAAGTTCGGGGGAGATATAATGGCTCATGGAACTCCCCAAGAAATTGAACGAGCGAGTGGAAGCCTTACTGGAAGATATCTTTCTAGAAAATCTGTTGCTTATACATTACGAGTAGAAAAAAAATTCTCTGAATTCTTGAGTATTGAGCATGCAACCGGAAATAATTTAAAAGATGTTTCCGTAAAAATTCCTATGAATGCCATGACAACAATCACCGGGGTTTCGGGTAGTGGAAAGTCCACTCTTATTATAGATACTTTGTTTAAGTATCTATCGAATAAATTTTATGTGAGAGATTATAGGCCGGCGCCGTTTGATAAAATATCTGGTTTCGAAAAGCTCTCTGGTGTCATCGAAATCAATCAAAAACCGATCGGTAGGACGCCAAGATCAAACCCCTCTACTTATACAGGACTATTCTCTCTCGTTAGAGATTTATTTGCACAGTTACCAGAATCTCGTTTGCGCGGATACAAGCCGGGTCGATTTAGTTTTAACGTGAAAGGTGGAAGATGTGAGGCTTGTCAGGGTGGCGGACAAGTCAAAGTCGAAATGCATTTCATGGCAGACGTTTACGTTCAGTGCGATGTTTGTAGTGGGGCGAGGTACAATCCAGAAACTCTCAATGTAAAATTTAAAGAAAAATCCATCGCCGATGTTTTGGCTATGAGCATTGGGGAAGCTTTGGAGTTTTTTGATAAGCAGCCTTATATTAAACAAAAATTAGAAATCTTAAACGTCGTAGGGCTTGATTACTTAACATTGGGCCAAAGTTCTATCACTCTTTCTGGTGGCGAGGCACAAAGAATAAAACTTTCAAAAGAACTTTCCAAAAAAAGAGCTGGGCAAATTTTATATATTCTTGATGAACCTTCTACTGGGTTACATTTTGAAGATACAAAAAAATTAATTGAACTTCTGCATAGACTTGTTGAGCAAGGACACACAGTACTTGTAATCGAACACAACATGGATGTGATCGCCTCTAGCGATCATCTCATTGATCTTGGGCCGGACAGTGGCGAAAAAGGCGGAGAAGTTGTATCTGAGGGACATCCCAACTTTGTGATGAAAAATAAAAAATCATACACAGGCATATTTCTTAAAAAGCATTTAAGGTCTTAAAATATTTTTCTATTGAGATTGTCAACTTTCCTCCACGTGGTTTGAATAAATCTAAATTAGCCTTCTTCTAATTTCTTATGGTACCAATCTAAAAATTTTATTTAACCCTTCTGGAGGCAATCATGAATTACATACTGTTTATTATATTTCTTCTCGGATCCTTTGCTATGGCAAACGAAAAAACTCTGGGGATCGTAAGGATTAAAAATACTCAGCCTGTAAAATACCATACTGCTACTGGAAAAATTATTCCAGATTCTCAGAATACAATTTTAAGAATTCAAGATATTGCTTATGACGAAACAAAACCAGGTAAGGTTGCGCTCGTTTCCACGAAGGGAGATAGATACGATGCCTTGATGGTAATATTTAATAAAGCAGACAGTAGAAATACTGTTCCTCAAAAATTTGGAGAATATTTATATAATAACCACGGGTTTCAAATTAATGTTACTCAGGATGATCTCGAATTTGATTCAACAACTTATTTATCAATATTAAAAATAGACGCAGAAGATATAGTACTAAAGAAAAATTCCAATTCTAATGCCGTCTCTCTGCGAACTATTGTTTGTCCAATGAGAAGAGATTGGGATTGGAATCCCTGGACTCCTGACATCTTAGTGCGCACCAAGTGCTTATAATTAAATTTTAATCTTTTATATCGTAAGAACTACAGCAAAAAAATTAAAGCTTATTGTAAATACTTTATCTCATTTCAACTGAGGCCACTTGCTTAAAAAGCGTAGAATTTATTTTTCTGTAGATATAATTAGTATTTAAGAACACTATTGTATTTATAAATAATTAATGTCCTTGTTAATTAATATAAAATACATATTTTTTTAAAAAATTTTCTCCTATTCCTTACTATAACAAAAACATTTTTTGGAGGAAATGATGAAAAAAGTATTTTTAGTGATAGCCACAATGTTTTCAATTGTTGGCTTATATGAAGTTTCTGTTGCTGGTCCAAAATATCGAACGGAATTCATTCAATGTGGAAGCGAAAATTATAAATATAGAGAGTGCAGTGCTTCTTCAGTTAGAATGGTTGTAGAGGCAAGACTATCTCAACAACATTCTAAAACTTCATGCCGAAAAGGTAGCACTTGGGGCTATGGTCGACAAGGAATTTGGGTAGATAAGGGTTGCAGAGGGACCTTTGAAGTTTCAGGAGTATCTCTTTAACATTAAGTAGATAATTCTAAAATAAAAACCCAAAGTGTACTGAGCACTTTGGGTTTTTACATTTTTCTTCTATTATTGATAGTCTTAGAATTTGCCGATCAACATGAAAGCGATAACGAACGCATAGATCACTAGTGACTCGATAAGAGCAAGACCAATGATCATTGGTACAAACAATTTACCTTGAGCCGCTGGATTTCTAGCAATACCGTCTAGAGCCGCTTGAGCTGCTTTACCTTGCCCAAGAGCACCACCGAAAGCAGCAATACCGATTGCAAGAGCAGAAGCAAGACCTAGCATTCCTGCGCTTGAAGAGTTAGCTGCAGCTTCTTGAGCAAACGCTGGAAGTGCAAACATAGAAAGAGCGATAACTGTAAAAATTCTTTTCATTTTATTTTCTCCTTTTAGAAAATGATTAATGATGGTCGTCGTGTGCTGTCGCCATGGATACGTACACCATGGATAACAACGTAAAAACAAATGCCTGAACAAAACAAACGAAAAGCCCAAGGAGATAAAATATCACTGGGATTCCGACTGGAACTAGATCTGTGAAAATACCAAGAACGGTATGGTCACCAACCATGTTTCCTCTTAAACGTAACCCTAAGCTCATCGGGCGTACGGCGTGCGAGATCAACTCGATCACAAACATAAGAGGTAACAACAATAATAATGGAGAAAGATTTAAAGGTAAATGCCCGGTGAATTGCTTGATGTAAGCTCCGCCATGCTCTTTGATCCCAAGTGCCGTGTAGGCCACAAATGTAAAAAGACCCACCGCAAGTGTGGTGTTAAAATTATCTGTAGCCGGAGTCATTCCTGGAACCAAGCCCATAAGATTATTCACAAGAATATATAAGAAAATTGCGCCGAACATAGGAACATATTTTTTCCCGTGAGGGCCAACAACTGTATCTACAAGTCCATTGATAAATTCTGTTAATACTTCTGCAAGGGCCTTCACTGAAAATTTATCAGCAGGATCAAATGTAGGATTTTTTTTGTAAGCGATATAAGCTATCAAACTGAAAAGAGTTAAAAGGAGAGTTACAAAAGCTGCCGTTGCGACGTGACTGTAGTGGTGTCCTACCCCAGGAATTAATTGCATCCAATTAAAATGTGTCATTTTCAAATCTCTTTCGTTTTCCTGAGCCATTGCTCTGGATTTTTATTGTCCGGGTTCTTCTTTTTTTAGCTGCTTCCAATACAAGAACATTAGTCCTGCAATCGATGGAAGAAGTATGCTCAGGCCCACCACAAACCAAGAAACCATCAAATACTTTGAGGTCACAAGGAAGTAAAGTCCGAGTCCAAAAATAGTGTATTTAAATATAATGAGGATGAAGCTTAGGGCAACAGATTTTTTCCTAAAAAGTCTTGATACTATGAAGACCAAAAACATGGTGTTTATCGTGGCAAATGCAGCTCCCGCAAAGAACGAAATTCCTTCGGTTCTCCCTGCAACCATATGAATAATGATCGTAAAAAGTAAGCTCAATGAAATTTGAAGTGTAAAAAGAGCTTTTAACATGTTCCTACCGTAGGTTTTTGAAGGCTTGCATGAGATGAATAACCCAGATGACCAATGCAAGCACGGCGCCGCAAGCCACACCAATCCCTGACCAACCCATCTGTTGATCAACATAATACCCTGCGTAAACTAACGACACTACAAGTGCCACAAGTTCAAACACCAATCCTAAGAATATAAGGTATTCGCGCTTACCCATTATTCGTTCCCATATTACCTCTTCAATCCCGATGCGCCCGGCATGAGAGCTTTTCTTTCTTTGAGTCTTTCGATCTTTGCGTCCAGGGCTTCGGGGTTTTCTATTTCCGAACGAACAGATTCTAAAATTGATACCGCTTGATCCAAAAGTTTTTGTTCTTCAAGCAAAAGTACTTCATTCATAAAAACCTGATTTCTAAAGTACAAATCTTTAAAGCTTTCTTTGATTTCTTTATATGTATTCATCGCATCCGTATATTTTTTGTTTGCCGACTGAATATCCGCTTTTAAAAGATATCCTTCAAATTTTTCATGATTATCTTTTACTTCTTTGATGTAGGAATTGAGTTCTACCTCTGCTTGGTAAAAATTTTTAATATAAAAATTGCTCTTTGCTAGTTTAATTTTTATTTCTGCTCTTCCGTCTTTGAAGTTTGCTTTTGATAGGAGTCTATTCATTTCATCAATAGCTTGCGGATAAAACCCTTTGTCGTAATAAATTTCAGACAAGCGTTTTTGTGCAGCAATTTGATCTGCTTCTTTGTCTGACTTTTCAATTATATATTTTAAGAAAAATTCCTCTCGATCTGCGCAGGTTTTTTCTTTCAGGCACATGCTAGAGGCTTCGAGTGCTGCTTTCATAGCAATAGAATCTTGCTTGTACACTTGAATAACTTTTTTATAAAGATCTAAAGATTCCGTTGCTGTGCTTGCAGATCTTGCGTCTTTTAGCTCTCCCTCTCCTTTGCGTCCTTCGCAAGAAGTAAGGAGCCCGACGCACCCAACGAAAACTAGGGGGCTTATAATTATTTTATTGAATTGTTGCAGATGAAGGTTCACCTGTTTCTGCCTCATCTTCTTCTGCAACCTTCGCGACGCTCGAAACGATTTCGCTTTCGTTGACGTTAATGAGTTTAACTCCTTGAGTATTTCTTCCCAATAACGAAATATTGTTGCACTTAATGCGGATCACTTGACCTTTGTCAGTCATCAACATCACATCTTCATTTTCACTCACAAGAATAGTCGATATCACTTCACCGACCTTATCACTTGTTTTTTGAGTGATAATTCCAACTCCACCACGGCCTTGAGTTCTGTATTCAGAAGTTTCGCTACGTTTACCGTAACCCTTTCCTGTCACCATCAAAATATGTTTTTTGCAATCTGGGGTGATGATTTCACAACCGATCACATGGTCGCCTTTGCCAAGAGTAACGGCTTTAACGCCTCTTGCTGTTCTGCCCATCGGGCGCGTTTCCTCTTCGCTAAATCGGATCGACATACCTTCGCGTGTTGCTACAAAGATATCATCTTTTCCAGAAGTCACTTGGGCACAAATCAATGAGTCATCAAGATCTGTCGTCAATGCGATAATCCCTGATGGTCTTGGGTTTGAGAAGTTATCAAGAGATGTCTTTTTAATAATTCCATTTTTGGTTACAAGCACAACAAATTTATCTGCGGTGAATTCCTCGATTGGCAAAATCGCTTGAACTTTTTCATTCGCTGCAAGCTGCACAACATTTGCGATGGCTTTACCTTTTGATTGTCTGTTTCCAGCTGGAAGTCTATGAACCTTACACCAGTAAACTTTTCCTTTGTCTGTGAATACAAGAAGAGTGGTGTGCGTGCTTGCGGTGAAAATGTTTGTAACAAAATCTTCCTCGCGAGTTTCAACGCCTTTCAATCCCTTGCCGCCACGTCTTTGTGCTCTGTAAGTTTCAACTGGGATACGCTTGATGTAACCACTGTTCGTGATTGTCACCATTACGTTTTCTTGTTGAATCAGATCCTCATCTTCCATGTCTTCTGATTCTTCTTGAACGATTTGGGTTTTTCTTGGATTGCTGTACGATTTTTTAATTTCTTCTAATTCTTGCACGATGATCTTATAGATTTCTTTCACATCACCAAGAACCATCTTGAGCCACGTGATTTCTTTTTCGATTTCTGCAACTTCATCAATGATTTTTTGTCTCTCTAAGCCAGTTAGCCTTTGAAGTCTCATGTCCAAAATAGCTTGCGCTTGAATTTCAGAGAATGAGAATTTCGTGATCAAACCAATTTTCGCGCCTTGCGCATCAGGGCTCTTTCTGATTGTCGCAACAACATCATCGATATTGTCGAGAGCCATTTTTAAACCCATTAAAATATGAATTCTTGCTTCAGCTTTCTTGAGATCAAAGATACACCTTTTTGTTACAACTTCACGTCTGTGATGAACAAAGGCTTCAAGAGCTTCTTTTAAGTTAAAGATTTTTGGACGAGACCCTTTATCAAGAGCTAAAAGGATAATGCCAAATCTTGTTTCCATTTGTGTGAACTTGTAAAGGCGGTTCATAACTACGCTTGCAGTTTCTCCGCGCTTCACATCGATTACGATTCTCATGCCTTCGCGTGATGATTCATCTCTGATGTCCGAAACACCTTCGATTTTTTTATCTCTCACAAGGTCAGCAATCGATTCGATCAATTTTGATTTGTTCACTTGGTAAGGAATTTCTGTAACAACAATTCTTTCTCTATCTGATCCGTATGTTTCAATTTCTGAAACGGCTTTTAATGTAATACCGCCGCGACCAGTTTTGTATGCATCGAGAATTCCAGATTTACCCGCAATCACACCAGCAGTCGGGAAGTCTGGACCCTTAATGTGTTGAAGAAGATCTGCTAACCCACAATTAGGGTTTTTAATGATTTCAATACAGCCATCAATCACTTCGCCCAAGTTGTGGGGCGGAATATTTGTAGCCATACCAACCGCGATACCAGAGCTTCCGTTGACAAGAAGATTTGGAAATTTTGCTGGAAGTACTAATGGAATTTCTAATGAGTCATCGTAGTTAGGGCCGAAGGCTACTGTTTCTTTATCTATATCGTTTAGTAATTCTTCAGCAAGCTTTGTCATGCGGATTTCCGTATATCTCATCGCCGCAGGGCTATCGCCATCGATAGAACCGAAGTTACCTTGACCATCGATCAATGGATATCTCAAAGAGAAATCCTGCGCCATTCTCACTGCTGTATCATAAACTGCTGTATCACCATGGGGATGGTATTTACCGATCACATCACCAACAACTCTTGCAGATTTTTTGTAAGGCTTATTGTGATAGTTTCCCATTTCTTTCATGGCAAAGAGAATTCTTCTGTGAACCGGCTTCAAACCATCTCTCACATCAGGGAGAGCTCTACCAACGATCACACTCATAGAGTACTGAAGGTAAGCCTCTTTCATTTCCTTGTTGATATCGACGTTAATTATATTTTTATTTTCTGGTTCCATGTTTTCCTAATTTTCTTACTAAACTTTCTTTAAACAAATAATTCTTTAGCTAACAATGCGTTGTCTTCGATGAACTTTCTTCTTGGCTCAACCAATTCGCCCATCAAAATACTGAATGTCTCATCCGCCGCGATTGCGTCGTCAATTGTAACTCTTAATAAAATTCTATTGTCTGGATTCAAAGTCGTTTCCCATAATTGAACAGGGTTCATCTCTCCTAAACCCTTATAGCGCTGAACGTAGAGTCCTTTTTTCGAACTTTCCATAAAGCCATCTAAGAAATCTTTGTAAGATTCAAAGTTGTGTTCTGTGTTTTCGAAATTCACAGCGATTGGAAGCTTGTGCTTAGAATCCATTTCTTTCCAATCCTTTTTCAATTCTTCGAATTGAAGTGATTCAGAAAGATCAGAGGCAAGGGTGAATCCAAGTTTTTCAGCAAAACGAATAATTTCAACTTCAACTTTAAAGTTGTTGTGCTCTTCGTTTTTCACAGGCTTAAACTTCACATCAGATATTCCGTAAAGTGGGTTGGCTTTTAAATCCTTAGTCATTTGATCAAAAGTTTTTTTGATTTGATCTTCAGATTTAAATACTTCTTTGAGATCAACTTTGTTTGCAAGTAGCCACAGAAGAACGCTTTGATCATATTTTTGAGAAACGTTCGTAATTAGTTTTTGGAATTTTTCAATTCTCAAAACAAACGCTTTGATTTCTTCGTCCGTTAGTTTTGAATTTTTGAAATTTAAAGTTCCAACGTTTTCTTGCAGTAAGTAATTCATCAGAGCTTTTTCATCTTTGATGTAGCTTTCTTTTTGACCCTTCTTCACTTTGTAGAGTGGTGGCTGGGCAATAAATATATGGCCTTTTTCTAAAACGAGTGGCATCTGGCGATAGAAGAACGTTAATAATAAAGTTCTAATGTGAGATCCATCCACATCGGCATCGGTCATGATTACGATTTTGTGATATCTGAGTTTGTCGATATTCAACATGTTGTCAGCACCAACGCCAACGCCGGTTGCAGAGATCAACATCTTGATCTCGTCGTTCACGAGCATTTTGTCGAAGCGTGCTTTTTCAACGTTTAAGATTTTACCTTTAAGCGGTAGAACGGCTTGTGTTTTTCTATCTCTTCCTTGTTTTGCTGATCCGCCTGCAGAGTCACCCTCAACCAGATATAATTCGCAAAGAGCAGGATCTCGTTCTTGGCAATCTGCCATTTTTCCTGGAAGTGCTCCGCCATCAAGTGCTGTTTTTCTTCTCGCAAGTTCTTTGGCTTTTCTTGCCGCGATTCTTGCTCTAGCTGCTTCTACGCATTTATTTATAATTACTTTTGCTTGTGCTGGATTTCTTTCGAGCCAATCCATAAGCTTATCGTTAACTAAAGTTTCTACGTAACCTTTGACTTCTGTATTTCCAAGTTTAGTTTTTGTTTGGCCTTCGAATTGTGGTTCACGAACTTTCACACTCACTACGCCAGCAAGGCCTTCACGGATGTCTTCACCCTCAAGAGTGGTATCAATATTTTTTAAAAGATTTTTTCCTGTTGCGTAAGCGTTGGCCGTTCTCGTGAGCGCAGCTTTCAGTCCGATCAGATGCGTTCCACCCTCAATCGTGTTGATGTTATTGCAGTACGAGTAAACAGATTCCGTATAAGATTCGTTCCACTGAAGAGCAATTTCTATTTCTACAGTTTCTCTTTCGCCTTTGAAATATACCACCTCGGAATTGACGGCTTTTTTTGAAGCATTCATATATTCTACGAATTCTACGATCCCTCTAGCGTATTGGAATTCTTGTTTCTTTCCTGTTCTTTCGTCATTTAACATGAAGTATAAGCCCGCATTCAAAAATGCAATCTCACGAATTCTGTTTGCTAGAATATCAAAGCTATACGTTAAAGTTTCATCGTGAAAAATTGTTCTATCTGCGCGGAATGTAGTTTTTGTTCCGTTTTTATCTGTCTTACCAATTTCTTCGATTGAACCTTGAGGAATTCCTTTTTCGTAAGTTTGTTTCCAAATTTTTCCATCTCTTTTAACTTCTACGGAACATTTTTCAGAAAGTGCATTCACTACGGATGCTCCAACACCATGTAAGCCACCAGAAACTTTGTATGAAGCACCGTCGAATTTTCCACCAGCATGAAGAACCGTCATTACAACTTCTAGAGCAGATTTACCTTTTTGATGGGCCGATACCGGAATACCTCTTCCGTCATCTTCCACAGTAATGGAATCGTCTGCATGAATAGTAATATTAATATGTTTACAGTGTCCGGCAAGATGTTCATCCACCGAGTTATCGACAATTTCATAAACCAGATGATGAAACCCGCGGTTACCAGTATCGCCGATATACATACCTGGTCTTTTTCTAACCGCTTCTAAACCTTCAAGAACTTTAATCGAGCCAGCATCATAAGAAGTATCTGTTACATTTGAAGTCACTTGTTCTCCATAAAATCCATCTATGTCGATCCTCAATTTTTTAAACATTTATTTTTATTTCGTAAAAGAAAATTCTTTCTCTTGGAAATTATAAACTTACGCTTCCATCTTTCACATTCAACACACTGACACTTGAATTTGATAACTCTAAGTTATCATCAAGGTCGGTTGTTGTTAGGAAAGTCTGCGCTTCGTTCTTGTTTAAAAACTGAATGAGGAACGATCTTTTTTCCCTATCAAATTCCGATAAAACATCATCGAGAATTAATATAGGATAATAACCATAAATGGCCTTGTGATACAAGATTTGGGTGAATTTAAATGCCAAAATAAGCGCTCTCTGCTGACCCTGCGAACAATAAAATCGACTGTCTGACCCGGAGTACTCAAAAACAACATCGTGCTTATGAGGACCGTATAACGAATTTCCGGCGCTCATTTCTATAGCGAGCTTCTCCTCTAGATCTTTACGCAATGTATTAGATACGAAGTCTCTAGAATTCTCACGCTCTTCCGACTTAATCACATAGTTCACAGCTATATCCACATTCTTGCCTGTTATCTCCATCAACGATTGTTGATTGAGGTTGTGGATATTTTTTAAGAGGGAAATTCGTAGATTTGTGAGTTCTGCTGCGTGTTCTATAAATACTGGATTTATTCCCATCAAAAGATCTTTTGTTTGGCCTGCCGTCATTCGGCCTTGCTTGAATTGCCGAAGAACATGGTTCTTGGTTTTAAGTATTTTTTTGAAATTTTGAATTACTTTTACGTTGGATTCGCTCTCTAAAATTAGTGTTTCGTCTATAAGATTTCTTCTGGATTCTGGCCCATCTTTAATCGCAGAAAGACTTTCTGGAGAAAATAAAATTACTGGAAATGATTTGAAGATTTTTAGGGCGTTTGTCTTTTTTCCATTGAGAGTTTGGATTTTTGAATCGTTTATTATTCTGGCTTCAAGATCAACTTCGGTTTTGTCGGCAAAGGCTTTGCCATAAATTCTAGTTCCTTCACGAGAATCATTTTTAACAAGATGTTCAAGATTTGAAGTTCTAAAGCTTTTACCTTTTGATAAAAAATAAATGGATTCAACGAGATTGGTTTTGCCTTGGCCATTTAAACCTTTGAATACCACAACGTGAGAGTCAAAATTTAAGTTTTGCTCTCGCACATTGCGGAAATTATAAAGATTTAAATTTTTTAACTTCACAAGAAATGATTAAATTCTCATTGGCATAACAATACAAGTGTACTTGTTATCTTGTTTTGGTCTGAATAATCCAGGTGATAATTGATCGTTCAATTCAATTTCAACTTCATCTTCGTTGAAGCTGTTTAAAATATCTAAAAGATATCTAGCATTGAATCCGATTTTGATTTCTTCGCCATCATAGCTCACTTGAATTTCTTCTTTTGCGTCTCCTAGCTCAGGGTTATTTGTCGTGATCGACATGACTCCATGAGAAAGAGTTACTGTGATGCCTTTTGATTTTTTATTCGAAAGTAATGAAACTCTCTTTAAGCTTTGGATCAATTCATGTCTTGAAGCAACGATGTTTCTAGATAGAGATTTAGGAATGAGTTGTAGGAAGTTTGGATATTTCCCTTCAATCAGACGAATCATCAGCACAGCAGAATTGTTTTTCAATATCAACTGTGGTCCTTCCACTGTGAACTCAACATCTTCCATTGAAGTTTCTAAGATTTTAGAAATTTCTGAAAGACCTTTTCTCGGAATGATTACTCCTTTTTCAAACTTTACTTTTCCATCAGCTTCAAAGCCAGTTTCTCTGTCTACAAGTGAAAGTCTATGTCCGTCTGTTGCTACCATTCTGTATTGGTAAGAATTTCCATTTTTAATTTGTTCAAAGAAAACTCCATTCAAATGGTAACGAGTTTCATCGGTAGATACGCTGTAAATAGTTTTCTCAATCATTTCTTTTAATGTTGAAGATTTAATTTTTACAAAACTATCTGAAGTGTATGTTGGGAACATTGGATATTCTTCTGGGTTCTTGCCAACCAAATTGAAAACTGCTTTTCCTTGTTGAACAAATAACCAGTTGTTGTCTTTGCTTTTTAATTGAATGATTCCATCATCGTTTAATTCTTTAACGATTTGGAAAAGTTGCTTTGCATCGACGGCTACTTTTCCAGGTTCTGAAACTTTACAAGGTGCTTCGTCAGTTAAACTCACTTCTAAATCTGTTGCGTAAACTTTAAGCGTATCACCTTTAGGAGATTTGTTACTAGCTTCGATAAGTACGTTCACCAGTATTGGCATCGTGTTTCTTTTCTCCACGATGTTTTGTGTCTTGCCAATAATCTCTAAGAGATCTGACTTCTTGATTTTTAATTCCATTTTAATTCCGCCTAATATTTATTGAGCTTAAAGCTCACATATTTTTCTCTTATATACTATTTTAATATCTATATATAAATATAGTAGTAGTAGTAGGTCCGTTGATAACTGCGAATCGAACTTAAACTACTAGAAAGATTCAATATTCGACGTGGATAAAATCCACAATAACAAACACTCAAACTTTCCACTTTTTGTGGGTAACTACTCATCCCCAACCATTCAACGTGTTATCCACACCGAATGTCCACAATCCACATTCACACCCCTGTGGTATTGTGGATCTTCCTTCTTAAATCTTCGATATCCTTATGTAAATCAGAATCTCTTTCCTGTAGTTCATCGATTCTTCTTAAAGCACTGATGACCGTTGTGTGATCACGCCCACCGAAGGCTCTACCGATATCTATTAATGATTTCTCTAAATAAGTTTTAACTAAGTACATAGCAACTTGTCTTGCTACTACAATAGGCTTGGATCTATTTGCTGATTTAAGATCTGAGATCTTAATTTGAAAGTGATCACTCACAAGCTTTTGGATATCCTCAACCGTAAGTTGTTGAGACTCAGAAGAGTGACTAGCCAAAATATGCTTAGCCAAATCTAAACTGATAGGTAAAGCCCTTAATTCAGTAAACATTTTCACTTTATTAAGGTTACCCTCAAGCTCTCTAATAGATCTTTTGGATATTCTTGCAATAAAGTTAACCACATCATCAGGAACCGAAAGCCCTTTTTTTTCAGCTTTATATCTTAGGATAGCAACTCTAGTTTCCACATCCGGCATTTGAATATCAGCAATTAAACCCCATTCCAAACGAGTTCTAATTCTGTCTTCAAGACCGGTGATATCTCTAGGCATGCGATCACTCGCAACAACAACCTGTCTACCGCGATCAAAAAACGCATTCATTGTATGGAAAAACTCTTCTTGAAAAGCTTCACCACGACCGAGAACTTGAATGTCATCCAAAAGAAGAACATCACAATCATCACGATATTTTTTTCTTAGCTTGGCCATTTCGTTACGTCTGATTCCAGAGACAAACTCATTTAAAAAAGCCTCCGTAGAAACGTATCTAATTTTTAATTGAGGGAAGCTTTCTTGAATGTGATTTCCAACGGCATTTAATAAATGCGTTTTACCCATACCTGTGGGTCCGCATATAAATAGAGGGTTATAACCACCACCAGGATTTTTTGCGACATTGTAACAAGCAGCATGGGCAAACTCGTTATTTCTTCCCACAACAAAGGTTGAAAATGTGTATTCTGTATTCAAAACTTGTCTTAAAGATTTGTTACCCAAAGCTGAATAACCAGTATCCTGTTCCACCTGAATAGGCGATGCCGGACCTAAATCTTTAGGTAATTGTTCTGCTTTTTCTGACTCAGACTTTTCCAACTCGGGGACAACTATTAGTTGAACCTGGAATGGTTTTTGTACAATGGATGAAATTTCTTGGCAGATGCGATCTAAAAAGTTGTCTGATATCCAATTCTTATGGAAATCCGTAGGCACACCAAGTTTAAACACCGTGCCCTTATGGCTTTCCTCCGTATCAATCAGTTCAATAGGAGAAAACCACGTTTCTAAGTACGCATTATTAGGGTTTTTCACCTTGATATTCTTTTTTACCGATTCCCAGATCTGCGATTCCAATGTTTGCCTCTTAGCGATAGGTGGATTTAGCAATTTTTGCTCTGTTATACAACGCAATTTATGCATAAAAGTTCAACAACTTGACAGGCAGTATCGCGTCATGGTTTTATCTGCGCTCATTTTGAGTTAAAACCTTAAAACAACTTAGCTTTAAATACCCAACCTCGAATATGTATTGTATATACTTTCGACTGTTAATTAGCCGGTTCAAAATCCGGCGGAGGAATGAAAATGAAAAGAACGTATCAACCAAGTAAAAAGCGCAGAAAAGCAACCCATGGATTTAGAGCGCGTATGGCTACTAAAAGTGGAGCCACAGTGATTAAAAAAAGAAGAGCTAAAGGTAGAAAGAAACTTACGGTTTCAGGTAGTGGTAAATAAGATTCACACATTACGTCGTAGTAGCGACTTCGAGCTTCTAAAGAAAAAAGGCAAAAGAATATATCCAAACCCTTGGTTAATTCTAAATTACCTCGAAAATACAGAGAACAACGACAGATTCGGATGGACCATTCCGAATAAAGTGGGTGGCTCTGTGCTTAGAAACAGAATTAAAAGATGGTGTAGAGAATATTTTAAATCTCAAACTCTTCATCCAGAAAAACACTACGATGTGAATGTAATTATTAGAGCGAGCAGTGATGCTAATTACTTCCGAAAAATTAAATTTCAAGACTTCAAAGAAGAGCTCGATAAAGCCACAGGCTTTGCTTTCAAAAAGCATCGATAGCTTTCCGCGTTTTCTAGCGCTTTTTTTGATTCGCTCTTACCAACTCGTACTTTCTCCGATGCTGGGTGGAGCATGCAGGTTTTATCCCACATGTTCTTGTTATGGCTCGGAGGCCTTTAAAAACCATGATTCTAAAACAGCATTTATCCTTACATTAAAAAGAGTATTGAAGTGCAGACCCCTCGGCCCCTCAGGATTTGATCCTGTGCCCGACAAACTAAATGAGGCGCAATAGATGAACCCACAGAACAGCAACAATAGCTTCTTCGACCAAAAAACACTTCTCGCAATCGTGATCGTCTTTGGATGTATTCTTGGATGGCAGTATTATCTAACAAAAAAATATCCTCAAACAGAAGCTCAAGTAGAGCAAAAAGTTGAAAAAGCACTCGATACAATTCCGACAAAAGATAAAGATACAGTAGCAGTGGTGCCAAAATCAGATATCGAAGTTGCGCCTAACAATGAAAACATTGTTGTGTTTAAAAGCGAGCCATTTAACTTTGAGATTTCTTCTCGTGGAATGGGATTAAAAAACATCCAATTAAACCAATTTAAAGAAAGAGATCTAAGCGGTGTAATTATCGCAAAAGGCGGAACAGAAGCTTATCTGGGTGAAACAAGAATAGATGGGGCGCCTGTTTATTTTAATCTAAGCAAAGTTTCAGAGACAGTCTATAAGGGAACAGGAAAAGCAGGCGAAATAGTAGTTACAAAAACAATCGAAGTAAACCCAGCAAAATATTCAGTAAAAACAACGATAGAAACAAGCTCGGCGCCAAAAGTTTTAGAAACTTTATTGGTTGAAGAGGTTGTCCAAAACAAATCTAGCTCTTTCCTAATGCCATCTTTTGATTTTGAATCGGTGTTTGTTGCCTACGACACAAAAACAGAAAGAGCGGACATTAAGGCTGACGAATCGAAGATATTTGATGAAGACTTTAAGAATGTATCTATAGCGTCTGTAGGAAAACATTACTTCACGTCGGCAATCATCGATAATACAGCAATTGCCCCAACGTTCTCAGCAAAAGTTGATTTACAAAAATCGATAGCACTTGGAACATTAAAATACGTTCAAGAAAACGGAACAGTAAATAAATTTGAAACAACAACATTTATAGGACCCAAGGAATTAAAGTTACTAGAGCAGGTGGACCCAAGGCTCACAGAGACTATCAATTTTGGAATTTTCTCTATCGTAGCAAAGCCAATCTTAATGCTACTAAAGCTTTTGTATTCTTGGTTTGGTAACTACGGTGTAGCGATCATCATTGTAACTCTTTTTATTAGAATGTTGCTACTTCCGCTCAACGTTTCTTCTTATAAATCTATGAAGAAGATGCAGGTCATTCAGCCTCAACTTAAAGCTCTTAAAGAAAGATACAAAAAAGATCCAAGACAGCTTCAGGTAGAGACGATGAATCTTATGAAGAGAGAAAAGGTTAATCCGATCGGCGGGTGCCTTCCGATGTTGCTACAGCTTCCGGTCTTCATTGCACTCTATAACGTCCTTGCACAGAGTATTGAGCTCTATCAAGCGCCGTTTATGCTTTGGATACATGATTTAAGCTTAAAAGACCCTTATTATGTGCTTCCTGTGCTTATGGGGATCACTATGTTTATTCAACAAAAAATCACACCAACGACCATGGATCCTGCCCAAGCAAAAGCTATGCAGATCATGCCTGTGATTTTTTCTTTAATGATGATTTCACTACCCAGCGGACTGACATTATATATATTTGTGAGCACGCTATTCGGTATTATCCAACAGTATATGATTATGAAAGAAAAAAAGACGGACGGCGAAGTGGGCGCTGTAACGAAATTAAACTAAGCCACAGGCGAAATAGATTAGAAAACTCCAGAGGAGGAGCAGAATGGGAATACTTAATAAAATTTTTGGATCTAAGAAAAGTAGCGCAAATGATGGCGCAATCCAAATTGTTGAAGATACACTAGATGGAATCTTCGGAAGAGCAAACTTCGATTTATCTTACGATTTAAATTCTGATGAAGAAGGAAATATCGAAGTAGAAATTTTTGGGAATGATCAAGAAAATTTGATCGACAAAGAAGGTCAGCTTTTAGACGCTTTTCAACTCTATTTAAAAAGAGTGCTTCAGCACCAACTGCCAGATCTAAAGTTAAATGTTAATTGTGATTCAAACGGTTTTAGAAAAGAAGCCAGCGAAGAGCTTATCAGACTTGCAGACAAACTAAAAAAAATCGCCCTCGACAAAAATAAATCTGTTTATTTCAGAGCTCTGCCTCCAAAAGATAGAAAAGTCATTCATCAGTATCTTGCTGAAGACGGAAGAGTGAAAAGCAGATCTGTAGGCGAAGGGCATTTCAAAAAAATCAAGATTTATCCAGCTAAGGCGGATAAGCCTGAAGGTTCAAAAAGAGCAGATGCTTAGTTACAAAGTTGCGGACACAATTTGCGCCATCGCAACACCCTCTGGTCATGGTGGGATAAGCGTGGTGCGAATATGTGGTCCTCGAACCCTTGAGGTTTCTCGAAAGCTAATGAACTTGCCCGTAGATATCGAGTCTCACAGGGCCTATCTCACAATCGTAAATTCTGCGGATCAAACAAAACAAATCGATGAAGCTTTGGTAACTTATTTTGGCCAAGGCAAATCATATACTAACGATGAGACCTTAGAAATCTCTTGTCATGGCAGCCCCGTCATTGCCGAAGAAATCATTCAGAATTTGATTCTTGCAGGCTGTAGACTTGCTCAGAAAGGTGAATTTACTTTCAGAGCATTCATGTCTGGAAGAATTGATCTTCTTCAAGCAGAAAGTATTTTAACGCTCATTCAGAGCGATACAAAGAAAGCAGCAGAAATTTCTTTAAGACAGCTTAAAGGCGAGCTCAGCGATAAAGTAAAAGAAATGCAAGACAAAATGACTTGGCTCCTTGCACACCTTGAGGCGAGCATTGACTTTTCACTCGAAGATCTTCAAACCGTGGATTATGAAACCATCAAAACAAAAGTTGAAGAGATCTATGCATTAAATAAAAAACTTTTGGATACTTACAAAAAAGGTAAAGTGATTACAGACAGCATGAACGTAGCTCTGGTCGGGGAACCTAATGCGGGAAAGTCTAGCTTATTCAACCAACTAATCAAAAACGATAAAGCTATCGTTACAGAGATTGCTGGAACAACAAGAGATATCCTAGAAGGATATGTCATCATTGGTGGAGTTAAGGTTAAATTTATTGATACAGCCGGCCTTCACGATACGAAAGATACAGTAGAAATTATCGGTATTCAAAAAACCAGAGATCAGCTAAAGGTAGTGGATCATATATTTTACGTAGTAGACGCTACCCAAGATAAACCAATATTAGATACAGAAATTCTAGAAAAATACTCAGAGAAAATTATTTTCCTATTAAATAAAAAAGATCTTCCAAAATTTAAAGAAAACTTCACACATGTGATCGGGAAAAAAGTGGATAATCAAGTTTTCTTGGTTAGCGCTAAAATTCCTGAGACTTTAGATGAGGTAGTCCTTTATTTAGAAAATAAGATCAAGCAAGCTTTTCATGAAAGCTCAGCCGTAGTTCTGAAAACCAGACAATTTGAACTACTAGAAAAAATGAATCAATGTTTGGAAAGAGCAAAAAATTTATCATCAGAGAATGCATCGAGTGAATTTACAGCCTTTGAATTGAGAGACGCTTTAGAATGTTGCTTTGATCTTTTAGGTGAACGCCTAGACGATCAAGTTATGAATAAAGTTTTCCAAGAATTTTGTATCGGAAAGTAATTTACTAAAGCGATACACGCATAACCACTATGCACATAAGGTAAGAAAATGAAAAACCAGTTCGACATTATAGTAGTAGGTGCAGGCCACGCAGGTATCGAGGCAGCTTTATCTTCGGCTAGATTGGGTGCAAATACTCTGGTGGTGACTACAAACCTGGAGCGTATTGGTTTTATGAGCTGTAACCCGGCTATTGGTGGACTTGCAAAAGGGCACATGGTGCGAGAAATTGATGCTCTCGGCGGCGAGATGGGTGTTGCTACAGACGAATCATGCATCCAATTTAAGAGATTAAATGCTACAAAAGGACCCGCTGTTCGGGGATCCAGAGCTCAGTGTGACAAAGATCTTTATGTTTCACACATGATCGAAACCTTCAAAAATCAAAAAAATCTTTCTCTACTTCAAGGCGAAGCAAAATCCTTAATTCTTTCAGGATCAAAATGTTTGGGAATTAAAATTCAAGATGGATCAGAAATCTTCGCGAAAAAAGTAATCATCACGACGGGCACATTTATGAATGCCGTTATGCATGTGGGATTGGAACAACAAGCCGGCGGAAGAGTGGGCGACAATGCAACCGTTGGACTCTCTGATCAGCTCAAAAGTTTTGGATTCAATGTTTTCAGATTAAAAACAGGAACCCCCCCGAGGCTTCTTCGCGATTCAATTGATTTTTCAGTAATGACTCCGCAACCAGGGGATCAAAAATTCTATCCATTCAGCTTTAAAAGCGGAAAAAACTACAAACTTCCGCAAGTGGATTGCCATCTTTCGCACACAACAGAGCTTACTCACGAAATCATTCGAAAAAATCTCGACAAATCTCCCATATATTGTGGAATGATTGAGGGCACTGGACCTAGGTACTGTCCAAGCATTGAAGACAAGGTTACACGATTTGCAGAAAAAATTCGTCATCAAACCTTCTTAGAGCCAGAAGGTCTTTCGACAGATCATATTTATCTTCAGGGAATTTCTACAAGTTTACCGGCGGATATTCAGGACCAATTTATTAGAACTATCAAGGGACTCGAAAACGTGAAATTTGCTCGCTACGGTTATGCGGTAGAATATGATTTCATCGAGCCTACACAAATTCGTGCAACTTTAGAAACTCGCGCAATCGAAAATCTTTATCTTGCTGGACAAATTAACGGTACTAGTGGATACGAAGAAGCAGCTGCTCAAGGTTTTATGGCCGGAGTAAATGCAGCCCAAAGTCTCCAAGACAAAGATCCAGTTATTTTAAGACGTGACCAAGCTTACATTGGCGTGCTGATTGATGATCTAGTTACAAAAGGTACAAAAGAACCTTACCGCATGTTCACATCAAGAGCTGAACACAGGCTGGTGCTTCGCGAGGACAACACACTTGATCGCCTCCTCGACCTTGGTAGAGACATTGGCTTGATCACCTCAGAAGATTTTGATCGCGTATCTTTAATCCGTGAAAAAAGAAATGCTCAAAAAAACTATCTTCGCTCTACTACGATTTATCCAAACAAGGAGACCAATGAAAAATTGGTTGCTATGGGAACTCAAGAAATCTTAAAACCAACAACTCTCGATACATTATTACGCAGAGCAGAAATATCAACAGAGAAAATTGGAACGATGGGCCATAATTTAAATATGGATCCTGAAATTTTAGAACCTGTTGAAATTGAAATTAAATATGAAGGTTATATCAAAAGACAAAAAGAGCTTATTGAGCAGTCATCTCGTTTGGAAACTTATAAATTAGATGAGAGCATGGATTACTCTAAGGTCAGAGGACTTTCGGCCGAGGAAATGGAAAAGCTTCTAAAAGTAAAGCCTCTAACTATTGGGCAGGCACAAAGAATCAGCGGGGTTAATCCATCTGCTATTCAGGCAATTTTAATTCATATCAAAGGTCGTAAAAAAATTCATCAACTAGAGACGCACAATTAGGAGGGCACCATGGACACACAATGGAGAATCAGAGATCACTTTCCAAACTTAACAGATGATTTGTTAAGTACTCTTAGACTTTTTCATGTAGAGCTCATGAGATTTAACCAAACATTAAGTTTAATTTCTACATTTACTGAAAAGAACGCAGACCTTCTTCATTTTTATGACATCATCAAGGCTAGCGAGTTTATTATAAAAGATAATCCTACTATAAAAGAAGTTTATAACTATAGTTCAGGAAATGGACTCACGGGTATTATCTTTGGAATTCTTAACCCTCAAATAAAGATAAACATAGTGGTTGAAGATCAGAGAAAATTAGAATTTGTGAAACATATTATTGCGAGGGCCCAGCTAGCGAATGTTCATATTTTGAATCTTAAGCCAGATAATCTTTCAATTGCAGGACCGTCAGTCAATATTACGAGAGATTTCTCTAATCTTGCTAGAACACTGCTTTTAGGGAACAAGATTCTTGCCGCCGGAAGCATGATTTATTCTTTGAAAGGCGCAGATTGGTTCAAGGAATTAACAGCGCTGCCGTCGCAAATAAGTTCCACGTGGAACAATGAGATGGCTTTTGAATATGAACTTCCTGAGGCTTTGGGACCTAGAGTAGTTATAAAATCAGTAAAAATAGCTTAGTGTTTTCCGCCACCCTCTTTTTTCTCTTCTTTTTTAGGAATTTTCTTACTTGCGATACCTCGTGACCATTGTTTTGGTGCGAATGAAACTTTTTTCTGCGCTTCGTATTTCTCTTTTACGCCAGCGGGAGGCCACTCTTTGCCTTTTCCTGCTTTATAATATTCCAAATATTGTTTTCGTGCGTAGATCTGGCGACTTTCCGCAGAAATACTGTGGTATGACATCATTTGCTCGAGTTTTGATATTTCACTCTTAGTTCTATAGATATCTTCTCTTGTCATTTTTTTTTGATAGTCACTATCTGGAAGCTCTAAATATGTTTCTTGAAGACCTTCTAGCTCTTTTACTTTTGCATCTATTTCTTTTTTTACCTTTGCCTCTTCGCTTTTCATGTCTTGATAAACAGGATCTTTTAATTCAGGAGCGCCCTCAGGTTTATCGCAACCCGCTAAAAATAAAAATATAATCAACGTCGAGTAAAAATTTCTTGTTCTCATAGGCTATTCTTCGGTAAAACTATGGGAGAACTAAAATGTTCCACGTGGAACATTTTGAATACTCAATATGAGTATCATCATAAGACGCGATGAATATCCATAGAGAGCATACAGCAAGAAAGACATCATAGATGTATACAACAAAAATGTTGTTACGCCCGAGAAAGGACTCAAAATGGCAAAAGTCATATGCATAGCAAACCAAAAAGGTGGAGTTGGTAAAACCACTACATCAGTCAACCTCTCAGCAGCCCTAGCAGAAATCGGAAGAAGAGTTTTGTTAGTGGATTTAGACCCTCAAGGGAACGCTTCTAGTGGCTTAGGTGTTAAAAGGCATGAGAACGCTGACAGAAACGTCTATCACGTGCTAATTGGCGAAAAAAAAGTAGTGGATGTTAGACAAAAGACGAGTGTTCAAAATTTGGATATCATCGTAGCAAACAATGATTTGGTAGGAGCAGAGATTGAACTTGTTGACGCAGAGGGTCGTGAATTCAGATTAAAGCAAGCCCTAAGTCTAGTCCAAGAAGAGTACGACTATATATTGATAGATTGCCCACCTTCTCTTGGCCTTTTAACGCTGAACGCGCTCGCAGCAAGTAATAGTTTCTTGGTTCCACTTCAATGCGAGTACTACGCTCTCGAAGGCCTCAGCCAATTATTAAATACAGCGGGCTTAGTAAAAAAGAGAATTAATCCTAATTTAAAAATCGAAGGAATTGTTTTAACAATGTTTGATACAAGAAATAATTTGAGTCATCAGGTTGTGTCTGAAATTCAAACTCACTTCGGCGATAAAGTTTTTAAATCTATTATTCCTAGAAATGTAAGATTAAGCGAAGCCCCTTCACACGGAAGATCAATTATTCATTACGACAACAAATCAGTCGGCGCTCTTAAATATATAGAGCTTGCTCAGGAACTAGATAGCCAAGTGTACGGAAGATCAGAATTAAAAGCAGATGCTCCAGCGCCACAAATTACCGAAGAACAATTACACGAAGCTCAGCTAAACAATCCTATTACAAATGACATAACTAGAAATGATTCGGGGGAAGCAAATGTCTAATCTAGAAAAAAACAATCAATCAAAAGGCCTAGGAAGAGGACTTGGAAGTTTATTTGGATCAGAGCTTTCTCAAGACGATGCAAAAAGTGTTTTGTCAAATCTATCAGAGGAGAAAAAGGCAGAGACCTTTGTTGTTGAAGCTCCCGCGCACGCTCCGGTAGTTGTGGCTCCAGCAGCGCAAATTTCTGATGAAGATAGAATTTGGCAAATTCCAGTCGAGAAATTGAAAATTAATAATTTCCAACCGAGAAAGCATTTCGACAAAGAAAAAATTACTGAACTTTCTTTATCAATTAAAGAACAAGGTATTTTGCAACCCATCGTAGCCCGCAGATCTATCAAAGGTGACTTTGAAATTATCGCAGGGGAAAGAAGATGGAGAGCTGCTCAGGCAGCAGGGCTTTTAGAAGTCCCAGTTATACTAAAAGACATTGATGACCAAAAATCATTAGAACTCGCATTGATTGAAAACATTCAAAGAGAAAATTTAAACGCGATCGAAGAAGCGGAAGCTTACGAACAATTGGCTCGTGAATTTAGCCTTACTCAACAACAAATCTCTGAAAAAGTTGGAAAAGAAAGAGCAACGGTTGCGAACTCTTTAAGACTTTTAACTTTGGTTCCAGAAGTGAGAAACATGATTATCACAGGTGAAATCACGGCTGGTCACGCCAAGGCTCTTCTTGCGATTACAGATCCAGCGGCGCAAAAAGCAGTTGCTAAAAAGATTGCTTCTGAAAAGTTAACAGTTAGAGCTGCGGAAAAACTAATCAGATCGGCAAACAAAACAAAAGAAGCTCAATCTAAGGATGAAACAACCGAGAGCCTAATTTCCCTGATGGCCGAGGACATTCAAAAAATCCTAGGTACAAAGGTTAAAATCGACTACACTGATGGTGCTGGTAAAATCTCTATCTTTTTCTATTCAGATGCAGAATTTAACCAAATTACTGATAAACTAAAGCGCGGATAAAATCCGGTAGGTACTTGTGGAAACGTCTTTAGAACGAGCAAATAATTCTTTAGAGCCGAAAGCGTTCGAACACGTGACGGCCCTCATTGATCAGGGAGCTTCATTTGAAGGTCAGCTGACTTTTGAGGGAACTGTAAGAATTGGCGGCAGATTCAAGGGCGAAATCTTTACTAAAGATACACTCATTATTGATGCAGGCGCAGAAGTTGAAGCCCAAATTGAAGCCGATCTTGTAATTATCAGTGGAACAGTAAAAGGGAATATCTTTGCCAGACGTAGAGTACAGATGTTTCCCCCTGCAATTTTCAAAGGCACAGTGACAACGCCGAGTTTAAAAATCGAAGAAGGCGTTGTGTTTGAAGGCGCAACGCATATGCCCAAATCCTAACTGAAACCCTGCCCATATAACTCCAAATCCTTGCCATCTATTTTCTAGGATGTTACTTAGTCTGACGACCCCCTCTCTATATATAGTATATTAAGGATTTGCCTTAAGGAATTTTCATGGAAATGCTAACAAAACTAGGTATTGATCATACTTTTTACTACCAACTCGTCATTTTCTGTATTGCGTACATCGCACTCACGCGTCTTTTATTTAAACCTTACATGAAGGCTTATCACAAGAGATTAGAGGTTACTTTCGGCAACCAAGAGGTTGCAGAAAAACTAAACGCCCAATCTCAAGAGCTTCATATCCAATACGAAAACAAAGCTAAAGAAGTGAATTCGAAAGTTCAATCGTATTACGAACAGGCTCACAAAGAAGCACAGGCTGTTCAGGCAACAACAATTGAAAAAGCAAGAAAAGAAGCCGAAGCTCTTGTTCAGAAAACAAGATTGGAAACGCAAGCAGAGGCAGACAGAGCAAGAACAGAAATAAAAAAATTAGTTCCTGAGCTCAGCCAAGACATTCAAAGAAAAGTATTAAGCAGGGAAGTTTAGAAATGAAGTTAATCCTATCAGTATTCATCGTTCTAAGTTCAGCAGTGGCACAAGCGGCATCAGGCGGAGATCATGGTGAAATTCCATTTGTAGTAGTTTATCAGGCTATAAACGTAACTTTGTTAGTGGCTCTGCTCTATGGTTTGACTCGTAAAAAAGTAAGAGTTTATTTTACATCAAGATTGGAAACTCACGAACAAGCTAAAAAATCTGCACAAAAAGCTTTTGCAGATGCTCAGGAAAGACACGCAGAGGTTACAAAAAAACTTCAAAGCCTACACGCTGACGAAAAATCCACTATGGAAAAAGCACAAGCAGAAGCGATGCTTTTAAAATCAAAATTAATTCAAGAAGCAGAGTCTCTAGCGACAAATATTGTCACAGATGCAAAGAAAACAGCAAGCTATGAGTTCGAAAAAGCAAAACAAGATCTTCGCAAAGAAGCTTTTGATTTAGCCCTGAAACTTGCTAGAGCGGACATCGAAAAAAATCTGAACGAAAAAGATCAAAAAAATCTTCAAAGACAATTCGTGGACAACATCGGGACGGTACAATAATGAAAGCAAACTCTGAAGTAGCAAAGAGATATGCAAAGGCTTTGTTTGAGGCCATCGGTGGAACAAAGACCGAACAGGCTCTTAAAGATTTAAGACAGGCACAAAGTATTTTGAGTGAGCCAAAACTCAACGATCTTTTGTCTTCACCAGTATTATCTAGAAAAGAAAAAGTATTGGTAGTTGAGCAATCTATTGTCTCAATGAATTTAGGTAACGAAGTTCAAAATCTTCTAAAGCTTTTGGCTACAAAAGATAGAATTGAAGCCTTGGACTCAGTGGTTTCAAGTTTTGAAACTATCAGCGATGAAAAAAATAATGTTTTAAGAGGCGTGGTTTCTTCATCTGATAAGCTATCAAAAGAAGATAAAGAGGAAATAGAAAGCGCAATTTCTAAGTTCACAGGAAGCCAGCTCCTTTTGGAATACAAAGAAGACCCAGGATTAGTGGGCGGAGTTTTAGCACAAGTAGGCAGCTACACTTTTGATGGAACACTAGAAACACAGTTAACGAAATTAAAAGAACAAGTAAACAGAGCAAATTAATTAAGAATTAAAAATGGTTACCAAGAACAAGGTTCTTGGTGCAACAGGAGTAGATCTAAATGGAAATTCGCGCAGACGAAATCACAAGAGTCTTAAAAGACCAGATTAAAAATTATAACAAAACCCTCGACGTTAATGAAACAGGAAGCGTTCTTTCTGTGGGTGACGGTGTGGCGAGAATTTACGGTTTAGATAACGTAATGTCAGGCGAGCTCGTTGAGTTCCCAGGCGACATTTTCGGTATGGCTCTAAACTTAGAAAACAACTCTGTTGGTGCCGTAATTTTTGGCGATGATTACAACATCAAAGAAGGCGACGTAGTTAAGAGAACAAAAAGAATCGTGGAAGTTCCAGTTGGTGAAGGATTACTTGGAAGAGTAGTTGACGCCCTTGGAAATCCAATTGATGGAAAAGGTCCAATCAAATCTACTGAATCTAGAGTTGTGGACGTAAAAGCTCCAGGTATCGTAAAAAGATCTCCAGTGAACGAACCGCTTCAAACGGGAATCAAAGCTATCGATTCAATGATTCCAATCGGAAGAGGCCAACGTGAATTGATCATTGGCGACCGACAAACGGGCAAAACAACAATCGCGATCGACACGATCATCAATCAAAAAGGTAAAGACGTAAAATGTTTCTACGTTGCGATTGGACAAAAACAATCTACAGTTTCTCTGGTTGTTGAAAAATTAAAAGCTGCGGGCGCATTAGACTACACAACAATTATTGTAGCTTCAGCTTCTAACCCTGCCCCGCTTCAGTACTTATCTGCATACTCAGGGTGTGCGATGGCTGAATACTTCAGAGACAACGGACAACACGCTCTGATTATTTATGACGATTTAACTAAACAAGCTCAAGCTTACAGACAGTTGTCTCTATTATTAAGAAGACCTCCAGGTCGTGAAGCTTATCCTGGAGACGTATTCTATCTACACAGCCGTTTGCTAGAAAGAGCAGCTAAGCTTTCTAAAGAAGAAGGTGGCGGATCACTTACAGCTCTTCCAATTATTGAAACTCAAGCGGGTGACGTATCTGCTTATATTCCTACAAACGTAATTTCTATTACTGACGGACAAATCTTCTTAGAAGGTTCTTTATTCCATAAAGGTGTGAAGCCGGCGATCAATGTGGGTATTTCAGTATCTAGAGTTGGCGGTAACGCTCAAATTAAAGCAATGAAACAAGTTGCTGGTACTTTGAGAGTTGAGCTTGCTCAGTTCAGAGAATTGGAAGCTTTCGCGATGTTCGGTTCTGACTTGGATAAAACCACTCAAGCTCAGTTAACTAGAGGACAAAGATTGGTTGAAATTTTAAAACAAAATCAATACACACCGGTTGAAGTTGAAAACCAAACTATCATTATTTTCGCAGGAACAGGCGGTCACCTTGACGATATTCCAGTGAAAGAAGTGAAAAGATTTGAAAAAGAATATTTCCTATTCTTAAACCAGAAATATTATGAAGTGATCAAAACTGTTAGAGATGAAAAAATGCTTTCTGATAAAACAAAAGAAACATTGGTAGCATCACTAAAAGAATTTAAATCAATGTTTAAGGCGTAGGATTTTTCGCGGGATTTTCTAAAGGTTAAGGAAACTTTAAATGGCAAACTTACAGGACATTAGGTCCAAAATTAACAGCACGAAGAAGACTCAGCAGACGACAAAGGCCGTGAAAATGGTGTCTGCAGCAAAGCTTCGTAGAGCTCAAGAGCGCATTGTGAATGCTAGGCCTTACGCTTATCGCATTCGCGATGTGATCAACAAGCTTTCAAAATCAAACACTCTAGAACACCCGCTTTTAGGACACCCTGAAGAGCACGGGAAAGTTTTATTAGTAGTTATCACTTCGGATAGAGGGCTTTGCGGAGCTTTCAACGGAAGCATCAATAAGTACGCTAGACAATTTTACGAAAGAGAATTAGCAAATCATTCAAAAATTGATTTCTTGTTCATTGGTAAAAAAGGTTTTGATTACTTTAAGAAATACAACGTGAACTCAGTTGAAGTGATTTTGAATCTTGCAAACGACATCAGCTATAAAATGGCGGCGGAAGTTTCTGAAAAACTTCTTCAGTATTATATGCAAGGTGAATACACAGAAATTCGTTTGATCTACAACCAATTCCAATCGGCAATTAGCCAAGTTGTGACAGACGAAGTTCTTGTGCCTATCAGACACGAAGAAACTCCAGAGAACGATAATCTAGATTTCATCTTTGAACCACCAGCAGTAGAAATTTTGGATCTTTTATTAACGAAACACTTTGCGGTGCAAGTTTTTAAGAGCTTACAAGAAAGCGTAGCTTCAGAGCACGGGTCACGTATGTCAGCGATGGAAAACGCGACTAGAAACGCTGGCGAAATGATTAAACAAATGACTTTAAAATATAATAAAATTAGACAGGCCGCGATCACGACAGAATTGATCGAGATTACAAGTGGCGCAGAAGCATTGAAAGGGTAAAGCAATGAGCATCGAAAACGGACACATTAAACAAGTACTAGGCGCGGTTGTAGACGTAGAATTTCCAGGCGGAAAACTTCCTCCGATCTACCAAGCTTTGAAAGTAACAAACAAAGGTATCTCTGAAGAACAGTGGAATCTAACTTTGGAAGTTTCTCAGCACTTAGGCGATAACACTGTTAGAGCCATTGCGATGGATGCAACTGAAGGCTTGGTTCGCGGTGAAAAAGTAAAAGATACGGGCGCAACGATCACGGCTCCAGTAGGAAGCGGAGTTCTTGGAAGAATCATTAACGTGACAGGCGACGCCATTGACGACGCAGGTCCATTAGAATCTAAAGAAAGATGGTCAATCCACAGAGCTGCTCCAAAATTTGAAGATCAATCAACATCAGCAGAAATGCTAATGACTGGAATCAAAGTTGTAGACTTACTTTGCCCTTACGCAAAAGGTGGAAAGATTGGTCTCTTCGGTGGTGCCGGCGTTGGTAAAACTGTATTGATTCAAGAATTAATTCGTAACATCGCTACTGAGCACGGTGGATACTCTGTATTCGCAGGCGTTGGTGAGAGAACAAGAGAAGGAAACGATCTTTGGGCGGAAATGAAAGAATCAGGAGTTATCGCAAAGACAGCTCTTTGTTTCGGTCAAATGAACGAACCACCTGGAGCGAGAGCAAGAGTTGCCTTAACTGGATTAACAATTGCTGAATACTTCCGTGACAGAGAAAACCAAGACGTTCTTTTCTTTATCGATAACATTTTCAGATTTACTCAAGCGGGTGCCGAAGTGTCTGCCCTACTTGGCCGTATTCCTTCAGCGGTGGGTTACCAACCAACTCTTGCTACTGAGATGGGTAACCTTCAAGAAAGAATTACTTCGACTAAGAAAGGTTCAATCACATCTGTTCAAGCGGTATATGTACCTGCCGATGACTATACGGATCCAGCTCCAGCAACTACGTTCACGCATTTGGATGCGACAACAAACTTGTCTCGTCAAATTGCTGCTCTTGGTATTTACCCTGCGGTTGATCCTCTCGATTCAACATCTAGAATTTTAAGCCCAGAAGTAGTTGGAACTGAACATTACGAGACGGCTCGTAACCTTCAAGCTCTTCTACAAAGATACAAAGAATTACAAGACATCATCGCGATCTTAGGTATGGATGAATTATCAGAAGACGATAAATTGGTTGTTGCTAGAGCAAGAAAAGCACAAAGATTCTTGTCACAACCATTCTTCGTTGCCGAACAGTTCACAGGTTTGACTGGTGCATACGTTGATATCAAAGATACAGTAAAAGGCTTTAAAGAAATTATGGAAGGACGTCATGACGATCTTCCAGAACAAGCTTTCTACCTTGTTGGAACTATTGAGAACGCAATCGAAAAAGCTAAAAAATTAAAGGCGTAAGAAAAGGTTCGGTATTATGTTGAAACTGACAGTAGTTACTCCAGAAAAAAAATTAGTTACAGACGTGGAGGTCGACGACCTTCTCGTTCCAGGAAATCGTGGAGAGCTTAACATTTTAACGGGTCATGCTCCTTTGATGACAACGCTTTCAACAGGCGTTGTTCAGTTCAAAAGAAAAGGTTCGAATGTGGTCGAAAGAATCGCGGTCAGCTGGGGTTACTGTGAAGTTGCAAACGATGTGGTGAACATCCTTGCCGAAACAGCAGAAACTCCGATCGAAATCGATCTTTCAAGAGCAGAAAACTCTTTCAAAAACTCAGAGAAAGCACTATCTGGTGACGTCGGCGGCGATGAGCTTGAGAAGTATAGGCTGAAAAGAGAAAGAGCACTGGTTCGTATCTCGGTTGCTCGAATCAATCATTAATCCGTGAAATTAAAATCGAAGTTAACCAAAATTGCGTGGCCTGAAAACAAAGAGTTCAATTACAAACTCTCGGGTCTCGGCGGTTCTGGTGAGCTAAGTCTTACGTTTGGCGTAATCGCTGATCAATATTCTGTTCACGTCAAGTGCACCGCAAAAGTTTCTATCTTGGCCTCGTTTCATTTTGAAGGCTTATCTGTTTGGGAAAAAACAGACGAAGGATTTGATTTTCTGACTTATGAAGAAAAAGATTTCTCAAAGAACATTCATAAAAAATGGGAAATGCTTGCGGACGGTTTGAACTACATTGAAAACAAAAAAGGCTTAGTTCTAGAGAGAGAAGTTCAGTATTTTAATACTCCAGAAAATATTTCTACGATTTTTGATCCGATCAGCGCTGCGACGGTAGCACTTATTGAGAATCCAAATCGCGACGTAAATATTTTTGGTAAGCAAAGAATCCTTCAGTTGAAAACACAAAAACAAGGCAATGAACTTAAAATTGAAACACTTGAGGGTCTAAATCCGACATGGATGAAGATTCTTTCTGGCTCCCAGATCATCTTGAGTGATGAGAATATCATTCAGGAAACAGAGGTCCCTTCGCCAATTCAAATTGGAAAGCTGAAGATGAAGTTTTCAGAAGAGAAGTCAGTGAATGAACAATCTATCGCATCAAAAATCACTGAATTCAGAAAAGAAAACTAAAATTCAACAAGAGACATAAATATGTGCTCAGTTTTTAGCTCCGAGGAGCGTCATATCGTTTACACTATTTTTTTAGAGAGTTAGAAAAGCTATCACAAAACACAAAAAGTGTTTAAAGGGGATATAATGAAAAATTTAGTTTTATTGTTTGTATTTGGTATTTCTACATCGGTATTTGCGTCGCAAAAAAGTGGTCTACTTGTAGAGGGTACGGTGTACACTTCTTCGACTCAAGGCTGTAACCTTACAGTCTCTGCTGCGCTCGAAGAGTTTGCTGGCGGGCCTTTCGCAGTGATTCGTTGGGAGGGTGAGGAATGTGTAAATACAGAAATGGATGCTTTAACAAGTCCTTACAAAGGATATGGAGGGTTATACCAGCACCACCTTACGGAAGAGTCTTCTGCTGGAGAAATTGTATCCAGCGTTGTAACAGTAGTAAATGTCTTGAATGAAAATCAATTGTTAGTATCAAAAACAATATTGGCTCCGCAGGAAGACGGAAAAACATTAAAAGAAGTAAAAAGCAAAGTTGAAATTTTTAATAAGAAAAATTAAAAACTAATGGCCGCTTTCAGCGGCCATTGCTCATTGCTCAGGAATTACTTTTGATGAAGAGAGTCCGCGCTCAAGAGCCGCCCCCATCGTTGAATAGCTATCCAGATAAGATCCTAAGTAGCTTCCTACATCAGCGTGCTTCATTGATAATTGGAGTACATCCAAGAAATCTATTTCGTTTTTAATTGAGCCCAAATATCTGGAGTTAAGAATAATTGAGCGTCTTTTTAGCTGGGCAGGCAATGCGTTGGCCACCAAGGTGCTGAATGGACCCGAAACGTTCACGATCACGAGCGAGGATTTATTTAGAGAACCTGCATGGTTTTTGATGGTGAAGTCTTTAGTGAGCGGTAGAAAATTGGATTTATGACGGTAGGAAGACTTAAATTTTCTATAAAATTCATAATCCGCTGAAACTACGGTGACGTGATTGAGATCTAAAGAATCTTTCTTATCTCCAAGCCTATGAAGTTCTTGGTTCATGATTTTTTCAAAAATATTATCTACAGGCTCTTTTAGAGTATTGTCTCTAAGTTTGGCGATAATGACTTTTGGATTTGGTTTTACTAAAGGCTTATTCAAATTCATCGATAGTTTAAGATTCAAAATCTTTTTGAGTGAAGAATTGAGTCTTTCCTCAGAGATTTCCCCGCTCTTGTAGGCTCTTAGTAAACCCGCGTAAGCTTTTCTCTGCGAAGATTTATTCCAGGCAACCATAAGCACATCATTTCCTGCCAGGAATGCTTGCACGGCACGCTCCTCAGGAGTTCTGTAGAATTTTGCTCCGGCCATCTCTACATCGTCTGTCATAATCAAACCAGAGAACTTAATATTATTTTTAAGAATATTAATTATTGGCGCAGAGAAAGTTGCAGGCTTGAGGCTTGGGTCAAGTTCGGGGTAAACTAAATGGGTCATCATAACTGCAGAGATGGATTTTTCTTTAGAAAGTTCTTCGTAGGGCTTTATGTATTTAGAAAAAAATTCCTGTTTGGTAACGTTGTTGTGTACAACACTTTTATGAGAATCTTCCTTCATATGTCCTAAGCCCGGAAAATGCTTTGCGGTTGAAACAACTCCGGAAGATTGAACGCCTCTTGCAAATTCATTAGAAATTTTAGCCACATCAATAGGATTATCCCCAAAAGATCTTGTTTGGATAAAAGATATTTTTTCAGGGTCAGACAAATCCAAAACGGGAGCAAGATTCATGTGAATTCCAAGAACACTTAAAACTTCTCCAATATATTTGCCAATGTTGAATGTACTTTCTAGATCAAAGCTCCGGCCCAGAGCCATGGCTGTAGGAAGAGAAGGCTTTGTGGGAATTCTAACCACGTCACCGCCTTCTTGATCCACGGCCACGAGCATTTGCATTGAAGATGTCTTTCGAGATTGAGTTTGTACATTGTAAATTAAACTTGCGGTTTGGAGTGGTGTAATGATGTTTTTTCTAAATAGAATTAAAAACCCGGGCTTTATGTTTTGAATTCTTTTTTGTAAATTTGGAGTCATTTGTGATTCGAGAATTCCTATCATCATCAATTGACCAATTTTTTGCTCGGCAGTCATTCTTGCGATTAGTTCACCAACATCAATTCGGGGCTCAATGGATTCTTCTTCTATGGTAACATCAGATTGGTCGTTGGTCTTGGTATCTAGTGAAAGGGCTGGTGTGGGCGTTGTCGTAAGGAACAACACCAGGTTAATGGCCAGCGATAGGAGAAAGACATAACTAACTTTCATCTATAATTACATCTTAATGTTCATTTTCTATTCTTATATAAAAAAAGTTATCTATAATAGAAAAATGCACCAAGGTCTGACAGCTAAGATTTTAATGAGCACAGTATTGTTATTGGCATTCTACGCCGTCCCGACACAATGTCTGGCTCAACTCAATAACTCTGACGAAATCATAGAAACGATAGAAGACATTCAAATTCAAGACGATAGTGGCTTAAAGAAAAAAGAAGATCATCCCAGTAAGCCTAAGTTTGATGAAGAGTTTGGAAAAAAACAGTCTATCCCTAAAGAAGAAATCGAAGAGCAAGAGGTTGAAGAGCAAAAGGCGGATCGCAAAGAAATCAAAGAAGAGGATAGAAAATCTTACGAAAATGAATTAGAGAAAAATGCTCGCAAAAATAGATTTGAAAGACGCGAAATATCTCCAGAAGATCTAAAGCGCTTCGAAGTCGATGCGCCAGTTCAAGAAGTGCCACCACCAGTAGTTGGATCACCACAAGAACCACAGCCAGCAGAACCAGTGGATCCTGAAGAACAAATAGAGCAAGAAATTACAGACATTCCAGAAGAAAATATCGAGGAAGTGGAAGTAGAATCTGTTTCTACAGAGAGTAAGCCTACGGAGATTACTCCAGAAGAACCTGCGGGGCCCGCGATTTATTATCCTCCAGAAGAAACTGGGCCAACAATTTCTTATCAAAACGAAAAAAAATTAACAGATGAGCAACTTAAAAACCTATCCGAGAAAACAAAAGTGGAAATTGAAGATGATCCCTATGTCGAAGGTACGGTCTCAAAAAAAGTTGGTGATTACTTAAAATCATTTAAAGAAAGACGTCCGCCATGGACATATCAAATTTCTGTCGGAGCAAATCAGTTTGTTCCAATAAATTATGAATCCGATGCCATGGGGACCACAGAATATTTCGAGGATTTTTATAATGATTCAGCAGTTCCTTCGCCGGAAATTTCATTTGAAATAAAAAAGAATTTTTCATGGGCATCAATTGCAATGGGAGTTGTGGCATCGTACTACAGCACCTCTATAACGGACTCAGATTTTACGCTCACGATGCCCTCAGTAGAAGCAACAGTATATCTCGATACATTATTTGATGAACCTTATGTGGTTCCTTATGGAACTCTTGGTTACACATACATGATGTATGATGAAAAAAATAAAGCATTGGATATCGCTTTTAAAGGCGAGACAGACAATGTCTATGCAAGCTTAGGAATTTTGATTCAGCTGGATTGGCTAGATCCAACCTCAGACACCCTTGCCTATACCGATATGGGAATCGAGAATACATTTCTTTATGTTGAAGGCAGAACTTATTTAGATCAGGGATTTATGCGCTCCGAAGAGGACCCTGACTTCTCGACCTCAACCCATGTGGCAGGCGGAATAAAACTGGAATTTTAAATCTAGAATCTATGCGTAAGTTTTTAAACTATTGAGCTCAGAATAAATTTGTGGCCATGAGATTTCTGTCATTTGGACAATCAATCGACTGTCTGGAGTAATTGAATATTTCTTAGGCCTTCCGGTAACAAGCTCAATCATGACGTCAGATTTGATTGGTGTAAAATCAGTGAAGGCTAAAGAAATAGATTTTGCTCCAGCGCTTAAGTCTCTAATTGCAAGATCCTTACAATATTTTTTAAGGAGCATCATTCCCATAAGATTCATAACTTGCTCTGGAACTTTTCCGAATTGATCACTCATATCGGCTTCAAATCGATCCATATCATCAGGAGATTCAATTCGTGAGAGCGCATTGTAGTAGCCCATTCTTACTCGAATATCAGGAATATAGTCGTGTGGAATAAGAGCTGGAATCCGTAGGTTGATTTCTGGTTCCAAATCGTCTTTTTGCGTGTCTTCGCCTCGAGCCTCTTTTAATGCTTGTTCTAGTAGCTCAATATAAAGCTCGTAGCCAACAGAGTTCGCATGACCTGCTTGCTCTTCCCCTAAAATATTTCCAGCGCCACGAAGCTCAAGATCGTGATGAGCGATTCTCAAGCCTGAACCGAGTTCAGTATTTTCTTGAAGAACCTTTAAGCGCTCTTGTGCAATTGGATCAAGCGCACCTGATTTCGGAATAACCAAATAGCAATATGCTCTTTCATTACTTCTGCCTACTCTTCCTCGCAATTGGTAGAGCTGACTTAAACCAAGAGTATCCGCACGATCAATGATGATGGTATTGGCCTTCTGCACGTCCATTCCGGATTCAATGATGGTTGTACTAACGAGAACATCAAACTCTTGTTTGAAGAAAGCGATCATTGTTGTTTCTAATTCATCTTCATCCATTTGCCCATGCGCATATCGCAATCGAACATCAGGAACCAATTCTTGAAGCTTATGAGCAACCTCTGCAATAGATTGAACTCTATTATGTAAGAAATAAACCTGACCTCCGCGCTGAACTTCATTTTCAATAGCTTTCTTAATAACAGAGTCTTCAAATTTACAGATGAATGTTCTAACAGGAAGGCGATCTTGTGGTGCGGTATTGATTAAGCTGAGGTCTCTAATTCCCATTAAACTCATATTAAGAGTTCTTGGAATTGGAGTGGCAGACATGGCAATTGTGTCGACAGCATTTTTAAGCTTCTTGATTTTTTCTTTGTGCGTGACGCCGAACTTATGTTCTTCGTCGACGATTAGGAGTCCAAGATTTTTAAAAACAATGTCTTTACTTAAAACTCGGTGTGTTCCAATAACAATATCAACGCTGCCGGATTTTAATCCCTCAACAACCTCGCGAGCTTTTGCAGTAGGTGTGAATCGGGAGAGCATTTCAATTTTTAATGGCCAACTTTTAAATCTTTTCTTAAATGTTTCGAAATGCTGAAAGCTCAAGATCGTCGTCGGAACTAGAACGGCCACTTGTCGCTGGTCTTGGGCACACTTGAAGGCCGCACGCATTGCAACTTCCGTTTTGCCAAAACCCACATCTCCGCATATTAGGCGATCCATTGGTGTGTCTTTATGCATATCATTGAGAATGGAATCGATAGCTTCTAATTGGTCAGGAGTTTCATCGTAGGCAAAATGACCTTCGAAAGTTTTGTAGTCCACGTCTTCGGTTTTAAATGGAGGGCGTGTAACTTGAGCTCTCTTTGCATAGAGAGCTAAAAGTTCTGAAGCAATATCTTTCAAGTGACTACGAACTTTTATTTTCGTTTTCTTCCATCCACTTCCACCAAGTTTGTCAATGGCCGCGCCGCCAGAGAATTTTCTAATCAAGTTGATTCTGTAAACAGGAAGGTAAAGCTTATCATCACCCTGATATTTGATCTGAATGAATTCACTTTCTACACTGCCGACATTCATGGGTTTTAGCCCCTCATAAACGCCAACGCCAAATTCGGAATGAACAATATAATCGCCGATCTTGAGATCTGAAAGGATGATCGATTTAGAATAGGCAGAAGAATTTTTTTGAGGTCGTGGTTTTCTAATTTCTTTTTTTCCGAAGAAATCTTCTTCTCTCAAAAAAGCCAAACCCTCGTTTTCTAAAATGACACTTTCAGGAAGTGGCCTTGGAATAATATCGATGACGTCAGATCTGGACTCGAGCAAGCTTGAAAAATCAAAAAAATCTTCCGCATGCAAATGGTGTGAAAACTCAAACTTATCCAAAAGAATCTTAACTCTTTCGGCTTGGGATTGGGTGTGTGTCGAAATAATAACTTTTCTTTTATTTTGATGTTGCTCTGAAATTTTCTTTTTTAGTTCTTCAAAAATTTCTTGATTTTCAACTCCACGAATATTGATCATCGAAGATTTGAAATAAACAGTATGCTCTTGGTCACTCTTTTCTTGGTCCGCTTCTAAAAGCTCAATAGAAGAAAGGGAAATATTTGTAGAGCCGGCGGCAGGCTTTAATTTTTCAAATTTCTCATAGATCATCTCGGGAGACGGAGAAATAGATTCCTCTTTGGAGGCCTCGTAATCTGATTTTATATCCGAAATGAATTTATCGTACTGTCTGGTGATTTCTAAAGGATCCAGTTGGTAAAGAGAAATCGCGGAATCAAAATAATCCAGAGGAGAATTAAGATTTTCATAAAAATAAGGAGTTAAAAAATCAATTCCATGAAAAAATCTTTTCATCATCAGGCTTTCATAGATTTGCTCTTTGAATTCCTTAGAGAAGTTTCCAGATTTATATTTTTCGTTCAATTGCTTTAAAACAAGCTCTTGTGTTTTGTCATGAAATAGAGTTTCGCGAACAGGAAGGACCACCAGCTCTGTTGTCTGATCCAGCGTTCTTTGTGTTTCTTGATTAAAGAACCTCATGGATTCGATGTAATCACCAAAAAGCTCAATGCGGATTGGATGTTCATGTGCAGGTGAAAATATATCCACCAAACCACCCTTGATAGAAAACTGTCCCACGTCTTCCACGCGCGGAGAGTTTTGATATCCGAGATCGATCAATTTTTTTAAAAATGCAGGAGAAATCTCGTCGTTTATTTTTAATGTGGTTGTAAATTGATCAACTAATTCCTTGGGCAGCGTTTTTTGAATTAAATATTGAATTGGAGCAATGAAGACTTCGCCTCCAGTCGAATACTGGGCGCGATAGAGCCAATAAATTCTTTGAGCGATGCTACGAAAGTTTGGATAAAGACCAGAATAGGGAGAAACATCGAAACCTTCGAGTGTATGAATTTTTAAATGTGGATTAAAAAACAACAGAGCCTGCTCTAAGTCCTGAGCATGAGCGTCACTGGCAACTACCACCACTTGTGGTTTTTTGTGAAGGTCAATGTAGTCGGGCGAGCCAAGAATACTGGCCAAAGCCACAGTGGATTGAGAGCCCACAATATGCACAGATGAACCCATCGCCTTTGCAAAAGTAGTCTCTAGGTCAGATAAAATATTATGAGGAAATGACTTCATGAGGAGGGCTAGCTTAATCGAATAAGATGCGGAGGGTCAATTGAAACTGAAAATTTCTTGGTGCTGAAAATAAAGATCCATTTTTCTAAATAATTAGAATATTTTAAAGAGTATACACAAGAACCTAAACGGTAAGAGGAAGCAGCCATGTTAGATCAGCTATTGCCGATTATATTTTTATTCATCGTCGTTATCGCTTTTGGTGCGGGGATGATTGCGCTCACGCAACTTGCAGGATTCAAAGCTCCAAAGAACTCTGTTAAAGACATGCCCTATGAGTGTGGAATTCCCGGGCAAGATCCCGGCACCACAAAGATTCCGGTAAAATTTTATCTCACGGCCATCTCATTTATTCTTTTTGATATTGAAGTTGTTTTTCTTTACCCATGGACATTGATTTATATGGAGAACATCAAAGCATTTGGTGGTTACCTTCTTGGGGCTATGGGCATCTTCATGTGCATTCTTATTGTAGGTTTAATTTACGAATTAAAAGCCGGCGCATTGGAATGGGATTAACCTTAGGATAAAGGCAGAGTAAGTCATGGGAAAAGATATTTTAGAAATTACAATCAATCTCGTAAAAGTTGCCGTTATCTTTTTGATGATGGTGCAAATGGTTCCTCTTTTGGTTTGGCTAGAAAGAAGAGGATCTGCTTTTATCCAAAACAGACTGGGTCCAAATAGAGTGGGACCTCTGGGTCTTATGCAACTTCTGGCAGATGCGGTAAAGTTTATCTTTAAAGAACAATTCATTCCGGGAAATGCGGTTAAATTTTTATTCTTGGCCGCACCGGTGATTGCACTTGTTCCCGCGGCGCTGGCATTTGCCGCAATTCCGCTCTCCACGGCGATCAATATCGATGCCTTTCAAGCAATGGGTCAAACATGGGGACCTTACGTTATCAACATGCAATCCGTGAAGATGGAAGTTGGGATTATTTATATCTTGGCGGTTTCCTCTTTGGGGGCCTACGGACTTCTGATCGCAGGATGGGGATCTGGAAATAAATATTCATTGCTTGGAGCCTTAAGAGCGAGTGCGCAGATGATCTCTTATGAGCTTGCACTTGGGCTTTCAATTGTTGGAATTTTAATGATCTATGGAACATTTGATTTGAACAAAATGATCGACATGCAAGCAGGTCCACTTTCTTTCGTATTTATGGGTAAGGAATTTATCGCCCCTTCATTCGTTCCCAACTGGGGAATATTCTTTCAACCTATCGGCGCACTTTTATTTTTCATCGCAGCTTTTGCAGAAAGCAACCGGTTACCATTCGACTTACCTGAATCAGAGGGGGAATTAGTTGCCGGATTCCACACAGAGTATGGTGGATTTAAAATGTTATTATTCTTCATGGGCGAATATGGTCACATGATGGTGTCATCAGGATTGGTCGCAGTATTCTATCTAGGCGGTTATCATATTCCTGGAATAACTCCGCAAATGGTAAACGAATTTTTCACGGCCAATGTTGCAGGCGGAACTGTTGCCAGCGTACTCACCTCGTTAATATTCTTAGGATGTTTCGTTACTAAGGTCGCCATCTTACTTTGGATCTTCATTTGGGTAAGATGGACGCTTCCACGATTTAGATATGACACTTTAATGGATTTAGGCTGGAGAACATTGCTTCCTTGGACACTTGGAAACGCAATTATCACTGCAATTGTTCTGTACTTTGCGAAAAGCTAGGAGAGATTGATGGAATTGAGTATGATGCCAATAGTATTTTATGTTTTGAGTGGACTTCTGCTGCTCTCGGGTCTTGGCGTAATCTTGGTAACAAGCCCGATTTATTCGGCGCTTTTTTTATCCATTACCATGTTGCTGCTTTCGGCAATATTCTTTGTCCTTGAGGCGTATTTCTTGGCGGCAATTCAATTGATGGTTTATGCCGGAGCGGTTGTTGTACTTTTTGTAATGGTTCTCATGATGTTTGATTTAAGAAAGGAAAAAGCCGGATTTTCTGGAAATTGGGCAACGAATGTCGCGAAGACTTTAATTTCATTGGTTTCTTTGGTTATCCTTTTAACCCCAGTTTTTGTTTTCTTTAATGATGCTAAGCCAGCTTGGTTAGATCAGGCGGGGTTGCCAACTCAAGATCTTTCTTTGACTCTATTTGCACGACACGTTTTTACATTTGAAGTGATCGGCGTACTTTTGCTTGTAGTGCTGGTTGGAAGCGTAACGCTAGCGAAATCTAAAGGTGGAACACATGCTAAGCATCATTAATCAAATTTCTATAAATCACTTTATTGCGCTCTCGATGATTCTTTTTGTGATCGGGATGGTTGGAGTATTGGTAAGAAGAAACGTTATTGTAATTTTAATGAGCATTGAATTGATGTTGAATGCTGTGAATCTTTCGTTTGTCGCCTTTGCAAGATATTTTGGTGATGCTAACGGACAAGTAATTGTATTTTTCGTGATGGCCATTGCAGCGGCGGAAGCAGCAATTGGTCTTGCGATTGCGGTTGCAGTATTTAGAAAATTCAACGGCGTAGAAATTAAACTGTTTGAGAATTTAAAAGGCTAGCCAAGGGCTAGGCGCGAAAAGGGATAATATGAGTAACTCATTGATTGTAGCCATTCTAATTCTTTCACCAGTAATAGGTTTTATATTTAATGGTTTAAGATTTAGAAATCAGCAAGCATACGTAGCTGGCGGAGTCGCGACACTTGCGGCTTTTGTTTCTTTTGTTTGTTCAGTGGTAATATTCTTTAGACTTTTGGATCTTCCTCACGAATCAAGAGAGATTTCAGTTAACTTCTTCACTTGGGTGAATATTGAAAGTGCCAAGATCAATGTTTCATTTATGTTTGATACCATCAGCATTTTGATGGCTCTAATTGTAACAGGCGTAGGGACTCTCATTCATTTATTCAGTGTTGGCTACATGTCACACGATGAAAGACCATCAAAGTACTTTGCATACTTAAATTTATTCTTATTCAATATGTTGCTATTGATCTTAGGTTCAAACTTGATCGTTATGTTTGTTGGGTGGGAAGGCGTGGGCCTTTGTTCTTATCTGTTGATCGGGTTCTGGTTTAAAGACGTCGAAAAAGCAAATGCCGGAATGAAAGCCTTCATCACCAATAGAATTGGGGATGCGGGACTCTTGCTTGGGATTTTTATTATTTTTATGTTATTTGGAACTTTCGAATTTCAAGAGATCAATGCGAGAATGTTAGATGTTGCAGGGATTCCTCTTTCATTGATCACCGCAGCTTGTTTGCTTTTGTTTGTGGGTGCTGCTGGTAAATCTGCGCAAGTTCCACTCTACGTATGGTTGCCAGATGCGATGGCGGGTCCAACTCCAGTTTCTGCCCTTATCCATGCTGCGACGATGGTAACAGCCGGGATTTATATGATCGTAAGATTGAATCCTCTGTTCTTAGCTTCGGAAACTGCCATGATGGTCGTCGCTACAATTGGCGCAATCACAGCGGTTTTTGCGGCAAGCATCGGTCTTACTCAATGGGATATCAAAAAAGTTCTAGCCTATTCTACAGTTTCACAATTGGGTTATATGTTTTTAGCGGCGGGGGTTGGTGCTTACGGAGCAGCCATGTTTCATCTTATGACTCACGCATTCTTTAAAGCTCTTATGTTCTTGGGCTCGGGATCTGTGATCCATGCAATGCATGAAGAACAAGACATCAGGAAAATGGGTGGCCTCAAAAAATATTTACCGATCACGCACGCAACTTTCTTTGTGGGATGGCTTGCGATCATCGGAACTCCTTTCTTCTCAGGGTTTTTCAGTAAGGATGAAATTTTGTGGATGGCTTGGCATTCTCCAAGAGGCCATTTCTTATATTGGCTGGCGGGAGTTCTTGGCGCAGGAATGACAGCGTTCTATATGACAAGATTGATGGCCTTAACTTTCTGGGGAAAATCTAGAGTTCCAAAAGACATTCATCCCCACGAGTCTTCTCCGGTGATGACGATTCCACTGATCATTCTGGCGATTTTGTCGGTTGTAGGTGGATACATTGGAATTCCGCATGTTCTGGGACATCCGTTTCATCTTCCTAATATTTTAGAAGAATGGTTCCATGGAAAAATTCTTCCAATTCCAGGTATTACTCAAGCCAACGCGATTGAAGAAATTCTTTTGATGTTGATCTCTGTTTTGGTTGCAGCAGCTTCGGCAACATTAGCGTATATTTTCTATGTTAAAGATCCATCAAAACCCGCGGTTGTGGTTTCTAAAATTAAAAAATTCTACGACGTGGTTTACAACAAATATTTCGTTGATGAAATTTATCAAAAATTTATTTTAAATCCGATCGTTTCATTGAGTAGAGCGTTGTGGCTTTACATGGACGTCGAGTTTATTGATAAAGCGACTTATAAACTTTCTGGATTTGTACAGAATTCAGCGGAAGGTTTAAAGTCCTTACAAACAGGAAACTTACAAAGATATGCACTTTATATTGTTGTTGGGTTCATAGCGATGATCTCGGTAATATTGTTTTAGTCCAAATGTGACTTACTGAGAGCCAGGGCTCTCGGTGCTACAGGAAGAGGTACGAAATGTTTTTGAGTTTATTGATAGCGCTGCCAGTGGTATGTGCACTTATAGTTTTTGCTTTACCAGAGGGTAAAACAAGAATGACCTCCGTATTTCTTGCGGTCTTACAATTTTTGGTGAGTTTGAATTTACTTTTTGTTTTCGATACATCAACGCCGGCATTACAGCTTGTTGAAAAGTATCTGTGGGTAGAAAGTTTTGGAATCAATTACTTTGTGGGTATTGATGGAATCTCTCTTTGGCTTGTAATGATGACGGCATTTTTCTTACCAGTTGTGATCTTGGGTAGCTGGCATGCGATTGAATCTAGAGTTAAGATGTTCCATATCAATTTATTCTTACTTCAAGCGTTTATGTTTGGGACGTTCTTATCTATTGATAGCGTTCTTTTCTATATATTCTTTGAGGCATCACTTATTCCAATGTACTTAATGATTGGTATCTGGGGGGGGACAAGAAGAATCTATGCAACTATGAAGTTCTTCATCTACACAATGGCAGGATCATTGCTTATGTTGGTAGCGATCATTGCAATGATGTTGATGACAAAAGCACAGCTAGGAACAATGAGTGCATCACTTCTTGATTTCTATAAATTGGATATTCCTTTTGTAGCAAATGAGTTCTTAAACAGCCAGACATTGATGTTCTTGGCTTTTTCTTTAGCATTTGCAATCAAAGTTCCGATGTTTCCGGTCCACACATGGTTGCCTGATGCGCACGTTGAAGCTCCAACACCAGGATCCGTTGTTTTAGCAGCAATTATGCTTAAGATGGGAACTTATGGATTCTTAAGATTTGTAATGCCACTTTTTCCAGAGGCGACTCAGTATTGGGGATGGGTATTTATGTTGCTCGGAGTGATAGGAATTATTTACGGCGCTTTGGTGGCGATGGTTCAGCCCGACATTAAAAAACTTGTAGCGTATTCTTCTGTTTCGCATATGGGTTATGTTGTTCTTGGATTATTTGCTCTAAATACATATGGAGTGACAGGCGCTCTTTATCAAATGTTAAACCACGGGGTAAGCACGGGCGCTCTGTTCTTGATGGTGGGAATGATTTACGAAAGAACGCATTCTAGAGAAATTAAAAATTACGGTGGCTTGGCTTCGGTAATGCCAATTTATACAATCCTTTTCTTGATCGTAACTATGTCGAGCATTGCGGTTCCAGGTACCAATGGATTTGTAGGTGAGTTTTTTATTTTGATGGGTAGCTTTATGAAAAATAAGGCTTTAGGTTCTATCGCAGTTCTGGGCGTTGTTCTTGGTGCTGCTTACATGCTTTGGATGGTGAAGAAAGTATTTTTCGGCCCTAAGGGTGAACTTGTTAAGGGCGCCACATCAGAAACCTCTAATCCTGTATTAAAAGATGTGTCTTTAAGAGAAGTGGTCGTTCTTGCTCCATTGATTGTACTTATTTTCTGGATGGGAATTTTTCCGAATCATTTTTTAAAATATACAAAAACTAGTATTGAATTCTTAATTGAAAACAAAGCTGACTATAAACTGCATATCCAGGGTGAAGAACAAGCAGTCGCAGCAATAGCCGAATAAGTTAGGAGTAGGCAAACATGGGTGTATACATACAAGATATCAGTCTAACAATTCCACTTGTGGTGCTGTTTTTATTGAGCATGGTTCCAGTGGCCGTAAAAGTTATTGGTGGAAATGAAGAGCCACGACCACTAATGACTTTCATATTTGGGATTGCGGCAATTGGGCTAACAGCCGTTGCCGTTTCATTAAGAGCGACAAACGAAATCACGTTAGCTTTTGAAAACACCGTTGTTTATAGTCCGCTCATCAAGCTCACGACGGTATTCTTAATCTTATCGGCACTGTTTACTGCGCTTTTAGCATACAGACATCCCGCAATTCCTAAGAATCAATACTCTGAACACATGTTTTTATTTCTAAACACATTACTTGGAATGTTCGTTCTAGTTTACTCCCATGATTTGATCTTAACTTTTGTTGGGATCGAGCTTTTATCTTTGCCATTATACGTATTGATCGGCATTGGTGGCAATTCTGTCATTCCAAAAGAATCTTCGTTTAAGTATTTTGTGTTGGGAAGCTTTGCCTCGGCATTCTTACTTTTTGGTACGGCATTTATTTATGGTGCAACTCAAAGTACAGATATTTCCACAATCTTAGAGAATGGTGAAAAATCAAATCAACTTTATCTTACGATGGGTGTGATGATTTTCTTAATTGGATTATTCTTCAAAGTGGCGTTGGTGCCATTCCATGCGTGGTTGCCGGATGTCTATCAGGGGGCGCCAACACCGATTACAGCATTCATGGCTACATCGGTGAAGATTGTTATTTTTGTTTTCTTATTAGGATTTGTGCCGGTAATCAGATTGGTAGAATCACACGCGGTGATTTATGTTCTTCAATGGGTCGCAATTCTTACAATGTTCTTTGGAAACTTGATTGCGCTAAAACAAAACAATTTCAAAAGAATGCTCGCGTACTCGAGTATTTCTCATTCAGGATATTTATTCCTAGGTATCATCGCCGCAGTTCTAGGTGTGGACGATGCAAGTGTTCATGGAATTATGTATTACCTTCTAACTTACTTGTTTATGACATTGGGAGCGTTTGCGATCGTTTGTCTTTATGAAAAATCAGAAGACTCAGAGTTAACAATTGATCATCTAAAAGGTTTAGCGAAATCTAATCCCTGGCTGGCAGCAGCCTTGAGCGTACTTCTCTTGAGCCTTGCGGGAATTCCTCCCTTCGGCGGATTCTTTGCGAAGCTATTCTTGTTCTCCAGCGCAATTCAGGCAGAGCAATTCTGGCTGGTGGTATGGGCAGTGATCAGTTCTGTCATTGGCGTTTACTACTACTTAAGACCGATTGTTTATATGTACATGAAAGAAAAAGAAATTCAGGAAGAATTTGTGCAAAATCATAGCGCCGGAGCCATAGCGACAGTCGTATTTTCTGTCGTCATGATCATTCTTCTTGGATTTGCAGCTCAACCCTTTTTAGCTAAAATCATCCATACCGGAGTTTAGTTTCTAGTTAAAAAGAGTGGCGCAAGTATTTGCACCTGGCTTAACGGTTAACTGATCCCTTTGAGCATGAATGGATGCACTTAAATTTTGCTGAGCGCGGGCGGCTTCTTGTTCGCGGGTTCTGATTTCATTGTACCTAGCTCTCGGCATCACTAAGTTTTGCCCTACCCTTGTTAATTCTGTTTGGCTTGTAATAGATTTATTGGACTGAAGGGCAGCTCTCTTTTGTCCAAGCTCGGGTCTGCTTAGAGATTTTTGAGTTTTGTAATCTTTTTTAAAATTTTGAATTTTCTGTAGAACTGTTTTTTTATATTCACCATTTTTAGAAGAAATTTCTTCTTCTGAAAGTAAGCTCGACATCATCGCTAATCTAAGTTTTTTGCTGATTTTTCCGGTAGCATCATTTTGGCTTGTTACAAACAGTGAAACACCTTTTTGCCACCATGACATTTGTGTTGCCTCAAAGGTCTCAATATTTGACATAAAGTGAATGAAAACATTTTTTTTCGCCGGCGTTATGAGTGAGTTTCTTACCAACTCTTCTGAAGATTCATGAAGAGCCTCTTTTAAATATCTCATTTTTTTCATTTCGAATTCTATATCTTGGGCTTCGCCCTTCATTTTTTGAGTTCTAAGCATGATTTGATCATCTACGATGTGACTTAGTAGAACGTCTGCGAGGAGTAGAGCGCGTTCGTGTTTCTCGGTTTCAGGTAGATCGACCCAAGTTTTGTCTTTCAGATAATCTATAAATTCTCTGGTCAAAGATTCAAAGTTTTCTGATAAGCCAAGGGCCGCAAAATTCTCTTTGCCGAGAACAAAATCCTGAGAGTGTAGCTTGTCATCTTTCACATCGAGAACAACGGCTGCCCCAAGATTTTTGTCATTTGTTCTTCGTACTTCAATGCGGCCTAGATTCCATTTCTTAAAAAATAAAAAATTGGATTCCTGTTTCAATTGAGGATCAAATTCATAGGTCACCACAAACTTTCTATTGGGAAAATAGAAATTTAAAAGATTACCTGTTTTTTCGGCAATTTTTTTAATGTATTTTTCGCTGGGTTTTCCCCAAACCATAAAGCGGGTAGCAAAGAAATATGAAAAGCCCTCTACAAAATGTCTAAAACGAACATCACTGCCTTTAATAGATAAAAAATCTTCTTCGGTAATCACATGAGTTTCATCCATAGATACTTCGTTTTTACCACGCTGTCCTTTTCTAAAACTATCCCAGCTATCTCGTACGTAATTAAAAAATTGTTTTTGATTGCCATGCTCATTAATAAGGATGTCTCCGTGAGGTACCAGCAATCTTTCTAAAATATTTTCTGAGCGGTCTTCACTGAATTGTCCAGGAATATAAAAGTTAATTCCTTTGGTTGAAGCAGAAAGTAAAAAATCCTTTTGGGCTAAGAAAAACTGCCCTTTGGTAGAACCAATTCCGGGGTCGAAAGAATTATTTAGAAGGATTACAAGCTTTCCACCTAATAAATCAGCTAAAGACTTGTTATCCAAAATTCTACTCTGTAAATCAAGTACTCCATAACTAGAGAGATCCCAAACATCTAATCTTTTTCCTCTAGATCTGGCTAATTTTTTCCATGCGTCCACTTCTTCTCTCGTGGTGTCGTTATTTATAACCACCAGCCAGTCTAATTGTTCCTTAGAGTTAAAGTATTGCAAAACTCGTATTTCTTGCTCGTGAAACTGTACATCTCTAAATTTTCCATTTTCATCTGAGAGCGCAAGTCTGGTTTGCAGTTTGTGCGAGCGGTGGACATTTTCTGCGGCCTCAGGCTTTACTTTTACAATAGCTCTTACTATTGCGGTGTCTCTGCCAGAACCTTTAGGTCCCAGAGATAAAATCGCGCGGGCGAAAGGATTTGAATTTTCAAATCTATTACCGTTTTCATCTAAAATTTCTAATTGATCTGCGGGCAAATCTCCTCCGGCCAAGTTTAGGTCTGTGATGATTTGTCTTTTTAATTCGGTTTCACTTCCGAAGTCTCTGTTAGATATGTTTTTAACTTCCCAAATGATATGCGAAGCTTCTCCGGGAGCCACGGATCTAAGAACGGTGATCGGCGTGATTTCTACGGGAAAAGTGATTTGGAAGGGCATTTCTTTTGCGCCGGTGAAATATCGGTTTGCACCAGTTTGAAATGCATCTACTCGAGTGGCAGATCTTTCGGTGAACCTGGCACCAGACTTATTTATCACGACGTCTTTAACGGTAAATCGTAAAGGTTTATCTAAAACAATTTCTTGGCCCGGCTGAAGAGAAAAAGGAAGTTCCAATTTGATAGGTTCGGCAACGACCCAGTCTGCATGTGCGAGCGTAACGAGTACTACCATTTTTGAGGGCGTCGGCATGCCTCCGCGATTGCGAATTCTGATTCCACGAACTTCTACTTTTCTATTGGGTTCATAGATATCATTTTGATCAAGGGGTTTTAAATCGTAGTTTAAAATTTCAATATCAAAGACAGATTTGTATTCTGATGTTTTACCTGAGCCTTCATCCACTTCGATAATGAATCGACCGTCTTTACCGTCGGCGCCGGCGGTGGGAGTTTTAGAAGCTCTACGGCCATCGCTACCCTTGGGTCCACTGCTGCCACCAGGATTTGAGTGATGAGTAGTTTCGTAGTAAGTTTCAATGGTTGTTCCGCCTTTTCCATCGGGAACAGATCTTGTTCTGGATTCTTGTTCGGTCCAAGAATAGCTACTGCCGCCATCTCCTCCAGGACCTCCGCTTCCGGGAGTGCCCGGTGTTCCAGCTTTACCACCGGATGCTCCAGTGACATCTGATTTTACCAACATTGCAAGGTGAGTTTCATCGGCATGAACTCTCAAACGAATTTGCCCGCCATCCCCACCTTTTTTTCCATCAGTGGCTTCTCCGGCGGTCCCGCCAGTGCTACCGGTACCTCCGTTATCGCCAGAGCTATAGCGAGTGGCATCCGAACCATCTCTTCCTTTGCCTCCTCTTTCACCGTTACCGCCATTGCCGCCATCTCCACCCTTTCCACCTTTAGCCACCAAGTGAATGTAACCATTGTCTCCAATATTTAATTGAACAGATTTTTTGCTTTCACCCGATGTAGTTTTGGCCACGCCCTCAAGGACAAGCTGTCCTTCTAAAGGGTTTCCGGACTGTTTTAATTTTATATCAATGCTGCCTGCATTTTTTCCAGCAGTAGCCTCTGTAGCGTTCTCACCATCTCGCCCCGTTGTTTGTCTAGAGGCTTCCCCATCATAAGAAGTTCCATGCTTCCCATCTTCCCCTTTTTGACCGGAGACATCGATATTGGAAAGCTGTTGCGCTTGAACCAAAGGGAAAAAAGAAATTTGTATGGCAACAACGGTAATGATTAAAGATCTTAAAAAAAATGGTGTTTTCATATTTTAAAAAATAGGCCAGGAAGTTTGTTGGATTTATTCCAAAGGTTATCAAACACCTGAGCGTATTCAGATGCTTAATGAGCAGTTTTTGTGCCAGCTAAAAATAAAGCTATTGGAACTCGTGCGATAACATGTGTTTAAGAGGAGGTTTTGGCGTCATAAAAAGTCTTTTTTGAATTTTCTAAGCTACATTTGTGCAACAATTGGCGGCGGGAGGGATCAAAGTCGGTGAGTTAGAGCTAGTTATTAGTCATATAAAATTTTCATCATCAGAATTTAAAAGAGGTTCTAATTCAAGAGGCAAAACGTAACCCTTTGAAATCTCTATCATATAAATTGATATCATATGATATGCACAAATTAATAATATCATATGATATTAAATATATATTGATATCATATGATATGTAATGCAATATATCTTTATGTTATGTTTGAGATGTAAACTCGAAGTTAGTAATGAGGCAGATAGATATGGATTGCACCCTAAATGTTTTGTGGCGTGGTTCAAGGTGGATGCAGATACAGATTTCTTAAGTTTAACTCAACGATCCGCTCAGAGCTCGTCTCAAAAAAATCCAAATTATTCTCCCAATAACACATCTTTTTATCATGGAAAATTCAAGAAATATTCTGCTGATCTTGGAACGGATAATTACATCTTAAAAATGCGCATGGAAAAAGAAGGCCCCGAGCTTCCGGAAGTAGAATATTTGTGTAATCAAATTGGAAGCCTAGTGGGCTTACCTGTTGCGGATCATTTTTATATTAATTTTTATTCAGAGTTAGTGTTCGTCACAAAAGTTTTTATAAAAAAAGGAAGCGCAACCGCCAATCTAGATCCTATACACAAATATCGCCCTGACGATAAACATGACTGCGAAACATTAGCAAAGACAATCGAAGAAACAACAAAGCGCCCGTACGATGTGGATGTCTTTTACAACACCGTACTTTTTGATGCATTGATCGGCAATAATGACCGCCATGGAGGTAATCTAGCATTTATTGTTACTCCATCGAAGACCGTGCTTTCTCCCATTTATGATAACGTCTCTAATCTTGGATTGTTTGCAGGACCCATACTCAATGCAGATATTCATCCAACAGGTCGCATAGCAACCTTAGAAACCAAAGAGCCTTCAATGAAAGATTACGTCAAAGAGTTAAAGCGCTTGGGGCAGGGCAGTTTAGTGGAAGAATTTGCAAATAAAGTAAAGGTTCCTAAAATTGAAGAGCTCATCGAAAACAGCTACTGCACACCGCTGATGAAAGCGGCAATGAAACGTTTGCTTTTAAAAAGACATAAGGAGCTCGCAGATGGCCTATAAAACTGATTTCAATAACATTGATAAAAATCATCTTCATGTGTTTGCGGAAAGTCGTAAGAGAAGAATTTTTGTGGGAACTTTGAAGTGGGACGAATCTAAGTCTCAGTTTGAATTTAAATATGATCCCAAATATGCTCGTTCGAAAAAGGCAATCCCTGTAGGTAAGGAATTAGATTTATTTAAGAAGACAAATATTTCTAAAAAACTTTTCCCATCATTTGCAGATAGAATTCCAGATCAAGATAATCCTGCCTATGAAGATTATTGTTTAGCGCAAGGAATATCGCCGGAAGAAAAAAATCCCATAGTATTATTGGTGTCGATTGGCAGAAAAGGCCCTTCTACTTTTATATTTGAGCCGATTGTTAAGAATGAATTTTCCACTTCTGATTTAAAAGCATTTAGAGAGCAATTGGATATTTCCATTCAGGATGTGGCTCTTGCTTTTGATATGAATTGGCCGACATTGCAAAGACTAGAAGCGGGGAAAAAAGTGGAGATGGGAACCTTAAGGCGTCTACAGATTTATTTACAATTTCCGCAAGTGGCACTCTGGCAATTGTCACTATCTATAGGTAAGCTGCACTCCAATACCTTCAATAGACTATGGCAACATTTTGAAACTCAAAAACGGAAGAAGAAGCAAGCACTGTAAATTTAATTACAGCTCCCAAAAATCCAAACTGTAAGAAAAAATAGAATTTTCCTTAGAATCTTTCACAACAGAGCGGATTTCCTCAATTGCTTTAATTAGAATCTCTTTAACCTTATATCTGTCTGCTTGATCAATGGTGATCACCGAGGAGTAATGTAATCAACCAGCTGTGCAAATGCTAGATATTTATGAGGAAAGAATCAACGATGATTTAGAAATTCCTGAGTTACAGATATCACATCCAGATCAAATCGAAGTGGCGCTAAGCAAACTTCAGTTTGATTTTAGTTTACAATCAGATTTGAAGAAAGCTATGGCAGAATTAAATACCAAGCACAAGTTTTTGCCAGAGGGTGTAGGAATTCACACACCACCAGACTTAGGCAATGACGAAGCAGTATTGATTCCTTCAGGGTGTTCAATGGGAGCTATAGGCTTTTACTAATTTTATCTAAATTTACAGGATGTTTTTTACAAACCCAGAGTGCATGAATCAAGCTTCTTCTGTCGCTCCAATGAAACCATGCAGACAACCTATCCATCACACATTGTGTAGGAGAAAGCATTTTTATAGTAATATCTTTTATCTTCATTTTTCCTTCAGGCTTTATCGAAATTTGATTTCCTATAGCTAAAGGACCGCTTGGGAATTCGACATAAAAGTCGGAATTTTGATGAACAAAATATCTACCGTTTTTTGTGAAGCCAATTTCTTTTAGAGCTTTAGAAATAACTTCCAAAGAATATGGAGATATAAAATCTAAATCTTTAGACTCATATTTTTCGTTTGTGTAAATTGAAACACAAGCTCCCCCAACCAGAACACAGGAAATACCATGAATTCCGAGCTGTTTCACCACAGCAGCAGCAAATAATTTACGATTCATTTTACGACTGATTTTCATCTGCTAGATAGCCTTATTTTTTTTCTAGGGCGTTTCCTTTTCATAAAGTATTTTTCCTGATCCTCTAGAGACATATTAAGTATTACCTTATCAAGCAACGCCCTCAGCTCTTTAGCGAGAAACCATAAAGAATTTAATGAATAGATTCGCGCGCGCCCCATTTGAACTCCAACCAAGATATCCGCCTGCTCTAGCTTGTTAAGAGTTCTATTTACCTGTGTATTACTAATATTAAAGGTTTTTGATATTTCTAGAGGATAGCCCTCTCCCTGTGCTGCGAGATAAATAAGGCATTTTTCCGTTGTTCGACTGCCAAATAATTCAAATAGCATAATTACCTACTTTAGGTAAGTATAGACCTAAATTAGGTAATTATCAAGATTAAAATCAAATATCATAGCGCCTTAAGACTCTTAGGGCGCTTTTGAATCCGATTTTTACGATTCTTTCTAGAATTTCTTTATTGAGCGAAAAGTGATCCACGAAAAACATCTCGTAGTCTTGAGGATTTGGATGAATATAAAGAGTATCCACATCTTTTTTTACGTTCGTTCTTTTTTCTACAATCTCTAAAATCTTTTGTCGGTGTTCATCAGGCAGATTCGCCTCTTTGAAATAACCATCGATGGCTTTGTAGACTGCCTTGAGGCTATCTTGATATTCCATGTTTTTAAGAATTTTTTGTTCCACTAATTGATAGAGCGCTTGGTTCAATATTAGAGGAATACCGTATTCATGTAGGCTCCCCATCTTTTCATTATAATTATAGGGTTGCATAGAATAACTGGCGATCACGAGGTCCGCGCCATTGTCTGAGGCAACGTGAGTGGAAAGAGTATCTCTAATTTCTCCATCAAAAAAATAGACAGTTTCATTCTTATCGTTTTTTATTCCGTATGGACAATAAACGGGAGGAAGAGACATCGACGCTGCTGCCGCTTCGCTGATAGAGCTAGAATTTATATTCATGATTTTATCGTCATGACTACTAGCTTCATGAGCGCCGAAGACACCTTTGCGTGAACTATTGAGAGCTGTGGCAACGATGAATAGCTTGCTTGCGAGTTCTTTAAAATCATTTGTCGGTAGAACGTGATTTCTTAAGTATTTTTCTAAACCACGCGTAGAAAATAATCCGTTCAATTTAAATCCATTTTTTAGGAAAGATTCAAATCCGCCCGTCACCAAAGATTTAGTTCTGAGTTTTGTAGGGATTGCTCTTAAAAATCCAGGAGAATTCAGCGCAAAGATATCCCAATAGGTGAGAGGCTTTAGTTTGGGATTTGTTTGAGATATTTTTTTAATCCCCATTTCAAAAGCGATAATTAAATCTTCTACGGTATATCCTGCAGCAAGAAAGGTGCTGATCATTGCACCGGCGCTAGAGCCCACATAGGTATTGATTGATAGAGGTTCTGGATTTATGTCATTGTCTGGAAAGTCTTTTTTTAATCCGCCACGGAATTTAAAACCTTTTTCCTCAAGAGCTAGGCATACACCAATATGAAAAGCGGCAGCTTTAATACCGCCACCACTTAAAACAAGGGCCACTGATTTCTTGTTTTTGAAACGCATTCTTCTAAGGTATCAGGTTCCCCTTACGGATGCAACGCGGCCAATCGCGAAGCACCAACCTTTATCTGGCTTATTGTGCGCGATAAAATTACGCAGCATGACCCGGAAAGGGAAGCTGGTACCTTTTTATTTGCTTAATTGGGGGGCTGAAGTAATCTGGGTTTTAGTATGGAACAAGAAAACTGGCTTCCGTTAATTGAATACTCAAACAAACATCAAATTAGCATTTCTACGCTAAGAAGACGCATCAAAGACAATTCGATTCTATTTAAGTTGGAAGATGGAAAATACTTTATCGTCGATGATTCTGTTGAAAAAGCAACCAGAGGCCGCAAACCAATTGTGATGCCAAACCAATTTGCTCAATCCTCAAGTACAGACTGGGCTCTTGATCCTCAGCCAAAAACTGTACAGAAAAATGAGATCCTAGAAGAACTTAAAAAAGCATATCTTGCCTCACTGCAAGGCAAAGAAGAACAAATCTTTCAACTGAAAGAAGAAGTTTCTGATTTGAAAACACTGGTTCGAGTTTTGGAATTCGATAATGAAAGACTTAAAAAAGAACTAGAAAATATCAATGGATTTTCATCGAGAAAAAATCATTTTTGAAATGAGCATGTGATAGCCGGTGTGCCAGTATTTTGGCACACTTTGTTCTCAAATCTGTTGATTTAAAAATTTCAGCGCCATACAAGAAGCACATGGTAAAGGTACCAGCTTCCCTTTCCGGGTCATGATGCGTAATAAATTGCGTAGGAGGATCCGGAAAGAATACTGCCTCTTGAATTTTTACCAGCGCACGTCGATGTTGATGGATCCAGATTGTTGTTCAGAGTCCAATTCTACTTTTAAACCTGCATCTGGATTTAAAGATTTTTTGAACTGAACATTCACGCTATTGCGATCACCATCATACATCATTTTTGATTCGATATCTCCAGGCACAGAAATACTTGCAGTTCCTCTAAGAGGATTTGCTTTTATTTTTAAGGAGCCAGAATCGGATTTAGAATGTTCACCATTATATTCTGTAAAGCAGTTGTTTAGTGGCTCGATAGGGTTATCAATGCAAGGAGCAGTATTATCACTCGAGCTTGTTTCGATCATGTCTTTTATATTTTTATAAACAGGCAAAGCTTTTAATTCATCTTTCACAAATTTTCTATCATCAAAAATAATAGGAGCATCTTGGCTGGCGATTCTTCTATTGATTTCCTCTTTATATCCATAAGGAGCTTCGATATCTTCGCTGTTACCTATGTAATTTTTAAAAGCATAAGTGGGAATAAACTTATGAAGCTTTCCTGGGAAAAAATCTTTATTTGTAATTTGCTGAAGTTGTTTTGTGGGGAATGAAAAATTTTGAAAGATAGCGAAGAGCACAAATAGTGTGGCGAAGCTTAAAAATAAAAATATATCTCTTTTTTTCATCTATAGAATGTATCGGTATGGAGCAGACTGGACCTTAGTCAAAATTGAAATTACTTAGGAAAATAGTTTTCAATGCAACACTTTGGTAACAATTGAGCAACAGTGTGAGGTTAAAACAAATCTAACCTCACCATTATTCTGGATTAAGCAGCAGGGGAAGAAGCGATCTTTTCTTTCTTGTGACCGCCACCGCCTGCCTTAGTCGATGTTTTCTTAGCCTTCGTTTTATCTAGGGCAATCGCAATCACATCGTTTAAGTATTTCACTGGAATGAAATTCAATTCTTTTCTGAAGTCTTCAGGGATGTCCTTAAGATCTTTCACGTTTGCGTATGGAATGATCACGTCTTTTACTCCAAGTCTGAGGGCTGCAAGAGCTTTTTCTCTTAAGCCACCTATTGGCAATACTCTACCTGTGATCGTCACTTCACCCGTCATCGCCACATCGCCTCTTACGGGCACGTCTGTGAACAAGCTGATCAGTGATGTTGCCATCGTGATGCCTGCAGATGGACCGTCTTTAGGAGTCGCGCCTTCTGGGATATGGACGTGGAAATCATAAGTGTCAAAAATCTTATCATCAATTCCTAATTCTTTCGCATTGGCTTTGGCGTAAGACATAGCTGCTGTCGCAGATTCTTTCATCACATCGCCCATTTGGCCTGTAAGAACTAGTTTTCCCGTACCCTTCATCTTGATGGCTTCGATAAAGAGAACTTCACCACCCACAGATGTCCAAGCTAAACCGTTTGTTACACCGATTCTATTTTGGTCCATATCTTCGTCTCTTTGATAACGAGCTGGACCTAATAATTCTTCGACAACTTTTGCAGTAATAACTCTTTTCTTCACATTTTGTAGCACAACGTCTTTAGCCACTTTTCTACAAACACTTCCAATTTCTCTTTCTAGATTTCTCAGTCCTGCCTCTCTAGTGTAAGCACTAATTAAGTGAGCAAGGCCCTCATCCGTAAACTCGATATTTTCAGCAGTGATACCGTTGGCTTCAATTTGTCTTTCAACAACGTGCTTCTTAGCAATGATCACCTTATCGTGTTCTGTGTAACCAGAAAGATTAATCACTTCCATTCTATCTCTAAGAGCAGCTGGAACATTTTCTAGTACGTTAGATGTAGCGATGAACATGATATTGCTCAAATCAAAGTCTACATTCAGGTAGTTGTCTCTGAAAGTTGCATTTTGTTCCGGATCCAATACCTCAAGCATTGCTGCCGATGGATCGCCGCGGAAATCTGAACCCAATTTATCGATCTCATCGAGTACGATCACGGCGTTCTTTGATTTTACTTGCTTTAATGCTTGAACGATTTTTCCAGGCATTGCTCCAACATATGTTCTTCTGTGACCACGAATTTCTGCTTCGTCTTTCACGCCGCCGAGAGAAATTCTGAAGTACTTTCGTCCCATTGCTCTTGCGATCGACTTACCAAGTGAGGTTTTACCAACTCCAGGAGGTCCATTGAAACAAAGGATTGGTCCCTTCATAGAGTTCTTGAGTTTTCTCACTGCAAGGAATTCTAAAATTCTTTCTTTAATTTTTTCTAATTCATGGTGATCTTCATCGAGAACAATTTTAGCGTGTTTTAACTCTAAGTTGTCTTCTGTTTCGATATTCCATGGAAGATCTGTCATCCAATCTAAATATGTTCTGATCATTGAAGCCTCAGAAGCATCTGGGTGCATTCTTTCTAATCTTCCAAGTTGCTTGATAGCTTCTTGCTCAACTTCTGTCGGCATTTCAGCAGATAAGATTTTCTCTCTTACTTCATCAACTTCTTCAGATTTAGAATCTGTATCACCAAGTTCATTCTTAATAGCTCTCAATTGCTCTCGTAAGAAATATTCTTTTTGTGACTTAGACATTTCTTCTTTGGCAGTGTTCTTGATTCTATTTTGCATTGCTAGAACTTCTAATTCATTAGTTAAGATGTTGCTAACAAGTTTGAGCTTAGCTTTGTGATCAAATGTTTCTAAGATGTTTTGTGCATCAGAAACTTTAAGTCCTAGATTAGAAGCGATGAGGTCTGCAAGTCTTCCTGGGTCGGTGACTTCATCCAATACCAACAAGATGTCTGGTGATAAAAGTTTTCCATGTGCGATAATTTTTTCTAATTGCTCTTTTACGGTTCTGATCATTGCCTCTACTTCTAATTCTGGCAATTGAACTGCTGTTTCTTCGATTTTCTCTACTGAAACTTCAAAGTATGGTTCTGTCTTAGAATATTTTTTAACTCTACCTTTTCCCACACCTTGGATAAGAATTTTAACTCTGCCGTCCGATAGCTTTCTCATTCTCATGATCATTGCTATTGTTCCAACTTCGTAAATTGTGTTTTCTGTAGGGTTTTCCTCTGTAAGTTCTTTTTGAGAAGCTAAGAAGATAAATCTATTTTTTGCTAAAGCTTCTTCAACTGCTTTAATTGAGTTTTCTCTTCCCACGAATAACGGAAGAATCATGTAAGGAAATACAACTATATCTCTTACAGGTAGAAGTGGTATTTTCTCAGGTACATCTAGCAGCTTGTTGTCATCGGCGCTCATTCAATCCTCCACTGATTTGTGAAACATTAGTCTCACAAATGATTTATCGGAGGTATTGGGTGTGCCTTTAAGACTATCTTTGTAAACTCTCTCTTAGTTTAGCACCTTCGAGTGATAACCTTGTCCAAGGTAGAGTTAAAATTCTTTCGGCCTCAATAAGTTGCTCGGTTTCTTCGCAAATTCCATATTCTCCAGACTCAAGTCTGTGCAGTGCGGATTCGATTTCGAGCAATTGTTTTCTAAGGCGATTTTGAAAAAGAAACCATTGATGCTCATTGATGGCGCGAATGTTCTGATCTCCAAAGTCTCCAAGAGTTTCTTCACTCTCAGGAGGTTTGCCATTCACTTTCAAAGTGTTAAGTACTTCCTCTTTTTCTGAGAGTAAACGTTCTTTGCAACTTTTAAGAATTTTAGATGAAAACATGAGTGAGATTTAATTTGGCTTTGTATTTAAGGCAATAAAAAAACAGAGTGCCTAACGCACTCTGTTTTAGAAAAAATTTAGAGAAAGCTCAGTGAAAATTCATTTGATCAAATTTTAATCAACTCTCTTTTGATAATTTGGTGCCTCTCTAGTTTCTGCACCTTCTATACTCAATCGAGTCCAAGGGATAACCAACAATCTCTCGGACTCGATTGGTTCATCGGTTTCTTCGCATACTCCGTACATGCCAGCCTCGATTCTATAAAGTGCAGATTCGATTTCCAGAAGTGCTTCACGAAGTCTTTTTTGTGCTAGCAAGGCTTCTTTTTCGGCAAGGATTCTCATTGTCTGATCACCCTCGTCGCCCCCCTTATCGTCTGAATGCTGAGACAACATTTTCTGAGCATCCTTATAACGATTTAATATATCTTGTTTAGCCTCTATCAACTTCTTCTTACAAATCTGCACCAGTTCCGGTGTTAGCATAACGTTTCTCCCCCGTTAAAATTCCTTTATGTTTACGGACATCCTGTCCTTGGTAAGCGACCTGGACCAGACGTCCAGATCACGAGAATAAGACGGGGGATCTGTCGATAACGGTTAGATTAAAATCTATTATTTCTTTTTATTGGAACTATTAGGCGTACTCGCTGCCGGCAATGCTTGAGCTTGATCTAGAGTTAAAATCTTACCGTCATTCACAGTAAGAGCCACAATTGGGCGTGAGAAGTCGCGAGTAGTTTGGCTATCAAGGGTATTTAAAGCACCTTTAACCGAGCGTAAACCCGCCAATCTCATCTGTAATTCTGATCTAGAGCTAACTCCAGAGACAGCATCTTTTAAAATAAGAGCCGTATCATAGGCCTGGAGATCAAATAGAGAAGGAGTTTTGCCGAAAGCTTGAAAATATTTCTTATAAAAATCAGAGTTAGTAAAAGTTTGATCTTGTCCCAAGAAACTATCCACAAAAACAATCGATTTTGCAAAAGATCCGGCTCTTTCTATTACTCCAGGAGTGTTCCAAATATTTGTTCCTAAAAGCGTAATGTCTTTTACTTCTTGGAAAGAAAGCATAGCGGCGATTTGACCCAGAGCACGCGTATTGTCTGGAACAAAAAGAGCCTGGAAGTCGACAATGGGAGGTAGCAAATCTTTTGGAGTTTCATTTCTAGCCGTAGCCTGAGGAACTTTCTTTTTCCATTCTTCAAACTTCGCTTTATATTCTAGAGCGCGATCATCTGTATAGTATGTACCCACTAATTTTTGTATTGAACCCCTGAAATCTGTTTCTTTTGGATCATACGATTGAGCAGCTTTAATTTGTCCGCCTGCGGACTGAACAGCATCCCAAAAAAGATTTGCATATTCGGCACCATAGGCATCTTCGGGATAGAGAATTGCAAATTTTGTGAATCCTAATTTTTCTACGGCTGTCTTAACGATGTACTGAACCTGCATTTCACTTGTTAGAGCATTTCTAAAAATAAAATCGCCAATTTGAGTAATACCTGATTTTTGAGAAAGAACAATCGTAGGAACACCAAGCGCTTGCGCCTTGGAAGAAATATTTGTTGCGGTTTTACTCTGTAGACTGCCGATGATTGCAACAACTTGGTCTTCAACAACAAGTTTTTCTACTGCGCGTCTTGCATCTAGATATTTTCCTTCGCTATCAATCACAGCTAGGCGAATATTTGTTTTGCGATCATATATACCGAGTCCAAGCTGAATCGAATTCAAAACACTTCTTCCGATATCAGCATTCTTTCCGCTCAGTGGAAGAATAACACCAATAGTTTTTGTATCCACACTTGATCTTGCATCTAATTGTTTCAGAAATTCTCTTGAGTTTTCTGCAAGATCACTTTCTGGATTTAGAGAAATCACTCTTGAAAAATGTGATCGGGCTTTAGAAAAATCAGACTGTTCGAAAGCGACGCTTCCAAGTCTAAAGTGAATACTCGAATGTACAAATTCCAATTTTGAATTATCAAGAACAGCATCTAGATCTTGTGGTCGAACTAGAGAATCAGTAATTGAAGTGGCTCTGATCTTATAGGTCATTTTACTTTGTGGGTCCTCAGAAACTCTATGCATTTCAGCTAGAGTTTCAAGCTGGCCCATCACATCTTGTTCTAGTTTTAAAAATTCTATTTTATAATTTAAAAGCTCGGCTCTTTCGTTAGGAGTCAATGCTCCTGACCTCAAGGCTTGATTTAAAAGATTTTTAGCCTGGTCATTTTTTCTTTGAGAGAGGTAAACACGAATGACTTTTGTATAAGTCTCACCTTCGTAAGGCTCTTGGTATTCGTTATTTAAAATAAAAGAGTATGCATTTACAGCTTGATCAGAGCGTCCATTCTTTTGGTAATAATCTCCAGCAACCTTTGCCGCTTCAGAGGCAGTCGCTGTTTTTGGATGCTTTTGAATTAGAAGTTCAATTCTTTTTAGAGCTCTTGCTGGATTTTTCGCAAAGTCTCCTTTTGCCAGAGCAAACTCTTTTTGTACGCTTTGATCAGCCTGAGGTGGTGGATCTTTTTTTACGGGCTGAGAAGTACAAGATACAAGAATTGCATTGATAGAAAAAAATAAAAATAATCTTGTTATAGATTTCATGAGTTCACCTATTTTCGGAATTATGAAAGCTTACTTTTGAACTCTTTAGAAAGTGTATATTCTTTTTCTGAAAGAGATTCGATAAACTCTCGCTCTTTTTCGTTAAGATCGCTCGGGATATCCACGAGGACTTTTATATATTGTGACCCACTTTCGGGACCGCTGTCATTAGGAAAGCCCTTGTTTTTGAGTCGAAAAACTTTACCAGATGGAGTCATTGGTGGGATTGTGAGCATCACGCGTCCAGTTAATGTGGGAACCTCTAGACTTCCGCCAAGTATAGCGGCCGGAAGTGGGATAGGAAAATCTACCCAAATATCATT
>JAZKEU010000009.1:103650-113442 GCA_040386775.1 Bdellovibrionota bacterium
AAATAGAGGATGTTTTGCGATGTGCACGATAACAAAAAGATCTCCATTGCCGCCGCCATATTCTCCCTCATCACCCTCTTGTGCTAATTTTAATTTTTGTCCACTCTTAACACCTGCAGGAAGCTTTACAGAAATTTTTGCAGCTTTTTCAACATCTCCACGCTTTCTTAAAAAGTGAATTATTTTTTCTCCTCCACGAGCTGCATCTTCAAGAGTGATAGAAAGAGTGTATTTTAAATCTGCACCGCGAACGGCACGACTTCTTCGTGGTCCTTGAGCTTGAAAAAATTCTCCAAACAACTCAGAAAACAAATCTTGGAAAGAATCTTTCCCGGGCCCGCCAAATCCAGCGGCGCCCGATCTAGCGAATCCTTCAAATGGATTTCCGCCTCCAAAACCTTGCTGCTGATTATTTCGCTGATTATTTCTAAAGGGATCAAAACCATGGAAGGCTTGAGCATAAGAGGGATTAGAGCCGAATTGATCGTAGAGTTTTCTGCGTTTTGGGTCTTTTAGAGTTTCATAGGCTCTAGAAATTTCTTTGAACTTATCTTCTGCAACTTTGTCATTAGGATTTTTATCAGGGTGATACTTCATTGCGAGCTTACGGTAGGCTTTTTTTACCTCGTCTTCGCTTGCGCCTTTTGCCACGCCTAGAATTTTATAAAAATCTTCATACTTATTCATTCGTTTCTTGTTTTGCCTCTTGTGCGATTATAACTTTTCCTGGGCGAATCAAGCGGTCGTGCAATTTGTAAGGTTTTGTAAACACTTTCGAAATTGTTCCAGGCTTGTACTCGTCAGTGGGCTCCGTGCCCATAGCTTCATGATGAGAGGGGTCGAAGTTTTGACCTAAAGCCTTAACCTCCGTAACACCAAATCTATTCAAAACATTTTTGAATTCACTCGAGATCATATTGATTCCATCAGAAAAACTTTTTACATTTTCTGGCGTAATTTCCATCGACATCGCTCTTTCAAAATTATCCAAAAGATCAAGAAGCGATACGATTAAATTCTCTGAGCCATATTTCATTACATCAGATCTTTCTTTGATCATTCTTTTTTTATAATTTTCAAAATCTGCCTTTAGATAAAGCATGTCATTGAGAAGTTTTTCGTTCTGTGCTTTCAGCTCTGAGGCAGGATCATCTTTTTTCATTTGCTCAGACAACTTTTGTTCTTCGTTTACTTCTTCATTCTGGCTTGAGTTGTCGTTTTCTTCGTTAACCACGGATAGCTCCTTATATAAATTTTAAGGTGTAAACCCAAAGATTTAATATAGGTCTTCTTTTAAAAACGTCAACCGTTCAAAGACCAGATTGCTAAGAATTTTACCCTCTTTTGTTAGAGTGTAAACTGTGCCTTCTTTGTGCAGCAACCCCTTGGAGATGAGGACAGAAAGCTCGTGTATTAAGGTTTTGGGAATATTTGAGTATTTTTTTTCAAAATCATCAATATTTAAGCCCGACATCTTTCTCAATGATGTATAGCAGAATTCAGTCATGGATTGATGCTTTTTTAGCACTTCGATTTGCTCTGGTGAAAGACCCGCCGAAACTTTATTCGGATTTGCCAATTCACGAATATACTTTTCATATCCCTCATACGATTTAGGATTCCAAAAGCGAGTTCCCCAATCGGTTTTATCCTGGTCCAGGAACGAATGAGAACTCAATCCGATTCCCCAATAGGGCTGATCTGTCCAATAGAGAAGATTGTGTTTGGATTCAAATCCAGGCTTTGCATAATTTGAAATTTCATAGCGATGAAGAGAGTACTTTTCAAGGGTGTTGTCAATGACCTCAAACATTTTGACTTGAGTATCATCATCCGGGCGATCTTTTGAAAGGCTATGTTTCTCAGGCACATTCAAATAATAAGTGCTTACGTGTTTTGGAGAAAATCTCAAAGACTCTTCAATGTCTCTTTTTAAAGTCTCTAAAGTTTGATTGGGAAGTGCAAATAGTAAATCCATAGAGAAATTCACATCGTATTTGTTGAGAAGCCCAAGAGTTTCTTCGGTTTCTTTAGAAGAATGCTTTCTTCCAATGTCTTTTAGAAGTTTATCATCGAAAGTTTGAGAACCTACGCTAAAGCGATTTACACCCAGTTCTAATAAAGTTGTTAATTTTTTTTCGTCTAAATTACCAGGATTAATTTCAATTGTTATCTCGGGGACAGACTCAGGTCCTAATGCCCCGCCACCAAAATTTCTGAAGTGCCTCTTAAGTTCGCTAATGATCAGCTGAAATTGCGCAGCTGTGAGGATGCTGGGAGTACCTCCGCCAAAATAAACTGAGGTAATTGCATTTTTGGGAACTAAATGATGTTTTTGTCTTATCTCTGATAGTAAAAGCTGAGTATAATGATCAGGGTCAGGGATTTTTCCTATCTCGAACTTAGCAAAGTCACAGTATGGACAAATCTGAAGACAATAGGGAATATGAATGTAGATTCCAAACCTGTTTGGCTTCATAAAAACTCAAAGGAATTAAAATGGTTCAAAAATTTCTTCTCTCAAACAAATTGAAAGTTCTCCTCGTAGAAAACCATAAAGCTCCGGTGGTGACAATACAAACTTGGGTAAAGACGGGCAGTGCTGATGAGGTCACAGGCCAAGAAGGATTAAGTCATTTTATAGAACACTTGCTCTTTAAAGGGACTAAAAAATACAAGGTCGGTGAAGTTGCAAAACTCATCGAGGGAGCTGGGGGCGAGCTCAACGCCTACACATCTTTTGATCAAACAGTATTTTACATGACTCTTTCTAGCCAATTTGTGGATCTAGGATTAGATGCTATGAGTGAGATGGTGGGAAGACCTCTCTTTGATAAAATTGAAGTGGATAATGAAAGAGAAGTCGTGATCGAAGAAATCAAGCGGTCAAACGATAGCCCTTCTCGCAAATCAAGCCGTTTACTTTTTGAGAGTGTTTACAAAAACTATCCATATAGCAGACCGGTGATTGGCTATGATCATATCGTAAACAATACTCCCGTAGAAAAAATTAAAAAACTTTTTCACGATAGATATTGTCCAGAGAATATGTATCTTTTGATTGTGGGCGATTTTAACTCAGCAGATTTGAAAAAGAAAATCAAAGCTCAGTTCTCAGATCTAAAAGGTAAATTAAAAATTGTCAAAAGACCAAAAGAGCCTGCGCAAACGGAAGCTATCATTGCGGTGGAGAAATCAACATTCAATGAGAGTTATTTAAATATCGCTTGGAAAACTTTAAATGCTTCAAAAGATGAATTGATAGGCCTTGATCTTCTTTCATATATTTTATCTTATGGGGACAACACAAGATTGATCCAATCGTTAAGGTTGAAAAATCCTCTTGTAAATGAGATTGGCGCTTCGCAATTTTCTTCGATCGGACCAGGATTTTTTTCTATCACAGCTTACTTAGACTATAAAAATCTTGAAGCAACTCTTGATGAAACTGCAAATGAACTGGCATATCTTATAGCAGAGGAACCCTTTGCAGAGGAATTAAAGAAAGCAATTACGCAACTTGAAAGCACAGAATACTACCATGAAACCATGGACTCTATTGCGCGAAAAGTGGGTAACAACCAGTTTTTGTACAATGATCCTAATCACTTTCAAATTTATTTGAAAAAAATGAAATCAATGAAGCCAGAATATCTATCAAAGCTTGCAAAGAAATATTTTTCTGCCGAGAACATGACTTTGACGCTGGTCTATCCTGAAAAAGAAAAAGATCCAACGGCTCTTCTCTCTACTTGGGTAGAAGATTATAAGACAACATTTGACTCTTTTAAGGCTGAGAAAATTTTAAAAAGCAAAAATCCAGTCAAGCAAGAATCTTTGGAGTTTAAGAAAAATAAAATTATCCATAAATCGACAGATCTAAAAGTTATCGAGCACAAGAGCGGCGCGAAGATTTTCTTCCAGCCAATTGAAGGTACTCACGTTGTGAGCGCCCGAACAGGATTCCTAGGTGGATTAAGGGCCGATCCAAAAAATAAAATTGGAACCTCGGAATTGATTTCTAAAACGTGGTTGTCCGGAACGAAAACCAAGACTGAATCTCAAATTTCAGATATCTTAGAAACAAACGCAGCTCATATGAGTCCGTATTCTGGAAGAAACTCTTTTGGCCTTCATTTCCAAATGTTAAATCAGGTGGAAAGTAAGATTGGAAATCTTTTGGAAGATGTCATAATCAACTCAGCCTTTCCTGCTACAGAGTTTGAAAGAGAAAAAGAAATATTAACCCACCAATTAAAAACTCTAAATGATCACCCGTCTTCATTGGTGTTCATGGATTTCATGAAGTGTCTTTATGGAGAACATCCTTATTCAAATGAAACTTACGGAACTCTGGAAACATTATCTAAAATAGGCCAGCAAGATCTATCAAAACTAGTGGATACCTATGTGAATCCTAAAAATTTCACAGCATGTGTCGCAGGGGGTTTTGATGAAAACTACTGGATGGATTTATTTGATAAAATGATTTCAAAAATGAATCGTGGAGAGAGATTCGAGAAGAAATTTGAGCACGACACAATTATGCAAGATCAGAAAACGTTTAAAGTTTTGGATAAAGAACAATCGCATATTGTTTACGGTTTCAAAGGTCTTTCAATGTACGATGAGAGACGCCACGCTCTTACCGTGATGCAAACAATTCTTTCAGGCCAAGGTGGACGTCTTTTTATGAACTTAAGAGACAAGGCTTCTCTTGCGTACTCGGTTTCGCCAGTTCGTATGGATGGAATCGAAACAGGTTACTTCGGAGCCTACATCGGATGTTCACCAAACAAGGGTAAAAAAGCTTTAGAAATGATGAAGGTCGAATTCGATACTTTAATGGATAAAAAAATCCCCCAAGAAGAATTAGATAGAGCTAAGCAAAATATCATTGGTAAGCACGATATTGGAACTCAGAAGACTAGCAATGTGAGTTCATTGGTATTGTTTGACGAAATTTACGGAATTCCCCATAAGACTCCAAAGGAATTCGCAGAAAGAATTAAAAGCATCACTGCAAATGATATTCAAAAACTTGCGCAGCATTTATTTTCACAACATAGTGTCAAAAGTGCTGTGGGCCCAGAATGTCCATGGTGACCCGCAGTTCCATGTTTTTGTATGTGAGAATTCCCTTGGTCTAAGTACCCCGGTGTGATTTATTTCAGCACTCAGTACTGCTCTAAAGTACAGCTCTGAAAGCATTGTGGGGGAAAATGAAAATAAAATTAATTTTTACAGGTTTCTTTATTTTACTCAGCACCATGGGGTGGGCGAGAGAAGAAATCACTTTTGAAGACGACAAGCAATTTTTATTAATAGGCCATGATCTTTGGCAATACGAAGTGGATGAGGTTGAGACAAAAACGACATCAGAATTTATTCAAAGAAGTAAAGTCATCTACGAGAAATATCGCACTGGAGAAATGTCATTTAAAAATTTTAAACATACAGAAATGGGTGTTGAAAGCTTTTTATTCCTGTTAGAGGAAACATTTAAAATTTATGAAGCAGCCGAAGCAAACTCAAAAACTTTAGAAGATTTTCATGAAATCATAAATCGTCAATTTATTGGACTTCGCCAAGCGATTATAGACAGCTTTTCACATGAAGACTTGAGAAAAAATATTCCACAAGCAACTTTAGCTGCGGTGAATGACATTTTGAATAACGGCAGTAGTGAGGGCACAGGCTCAGAATTACAGTTTGTTTATCTCTTTATCTATAGCTGGGAAGATATCCTAGTAAAGAAAGAGGCTGAGTCTCCAGTTCAATCGGGGTCGGAATATGTTGCGCGCTCCATAGCTGCTCTTGAAGAAGTAGAAAAGAAAATAAATGCTCCTTCAGAACGATCAATGGAGACAGCGGTATTTTCTACGAAGCATCTTATAGAAGTATTAAAAGCATCCGCTCAATGCGCAAAAGATCTACCAGATTTTTGGAATCTAGCAAATACCTACCTTGTAGGTATTAACGAAGCCATCGAAGAAGGATTGGTGAAAGACAAATCGTTAAAGCGAATTGAAGAGAAAGTAAAAGCCGCTACGGAAAAAGCTCTGGAAAATATAGGACAGAGTCATCTGCAGTGCAGTTACTGATCGACTCTTATTAATTCTTATAGCTTTTATAAATAAATTTTTTTTGAAAATCTCGATTTGGTCGAGGTTTTCTCATTTTGACACACAGAAAGTTTTATTTCCTCTATAATCACCTTACATATACTCCGAAAAGATATGTAAGGACTTGATATTATGAGCGAGAAGAAAATTAATTTTTTAGTCTCTACAAAAGATTTTTTCAACGATGTTGTTCAAGAGGCAATTGTCGCAAGAAAAATGAGTACATTTCCTTTGGCTCAAAACTATCTGGTTTCTATTCTTGAAAACTACATCCACACCAATAATCTTTTCGACACACACTCTGAGAACGGAAAGAAGACCAGAGACACACTTGCCGAGACCTTCTTAAAAGCACAAAACTCAAATCCAACGGTGAAAATAGAATTGCTGAAAAAATTAGGTGATGTTTCTCTGTATGTGAGCGGTTTTTTTGCAGATTCGCTTTCTAGAAAGATCGTGGATGTGGATTATTATGTTGATATGGGGGAAGTGGCCTACGCAACCCTCGCAAGCGAAATCAAAGAGGATACGTCTAGGAAAGTATTTAAGGACTTTTCATCAAGATTTTTGGAATACGTTGATCTTTTAACCACAATCAGTCAAAAATCACTAGTGCAAAATGATGAAAGCATTTTGCGGCTATATGAGAAGTATCTAAAGACAGGTTCAGAGCTTGCTCGCGAGACACTAGAAGAAAAAGGAATAGTAACAATTCCTTTTGATAAAGATAAAAAATCAGTAGCACAGTAGGACATGGCAAAAAAAAAGAAATCAAAAAAAGTTGTATATCTGCACGGCTATTCCAAGGAAGAGCAAGATAGACTCTATTATCAAGCCCGACTGCTTGAGGCCGATGTGTTTGAGGGAGTTGATTTCAGCCAGTGTAAAAAAATCATCGAAGTGGGATGCGGGGTAGGAGCACAGACGCAAATTTTATTAGAAAGATTTCCGCATCTTGAAATCCTAGGGGTAGATCTCTCAGAAGCGCAAATCAACGTTGCCAAAATAAGACTAAAAAAATATGTCGAGAGCGGACAAGTTAGACTGCTTTGCATGAATGCCGAAAAAATTGGCCAGCTCAAAGAAAACTTTGACGGCGCATTTATTTGTTGGTTCTTAGAGCACGTTCCAGATCCTTTAAAAATACTAAAAGCGCTGAATAAAATTTTAGTTCCCGAGGCAAAAATTTATTGCACGGAAGTGCAGAACGCTTCATTCTTTGTGAATCCTTACAGTCCTAACATTTTGAAGTACTGGTTTGAATTCAACGATTTTCAGTGGGAGCACGGAGGGAATCCGTTCATGGGTGCAACTCTGGGGAATTTGCTTCTAAAATCCAAATACAAAGATATCGATGTGGATTTTAGGGGCTTGACTTACGACTCTCGCGACAAGAAGGCCAGAAAAGAATTTGTTCTCTATTTTGAAGAGCTAATGTTCTCCGCTGCCGAAAATTTAATAAAAGACAAACGCATGACCACAAAGAGTCTTAAAAACGTTAAAGCAGAAGTAAAAAAACTAATTAAAAATGAAAATGCGGTGATTCAATTAGGGTATATGAGAATAACAGCGATCAAATAGCATCTTCAACGTCAACCCGCTTTTTACCAAACCAAGCCACAAAGAAAATAGAAACCTCATAAAGAGCAACTAATGGTCCAAACATTATTGCCATTGAAAGCGCATCAGGTGTGGGTGTTGCAATCGCCGCGATGATAGCAAGGATTACCATGGCGTAACGTCTTTTGGCTCTTAAAAATTTAGCGTCCACAATTCCCAATACTCCTAGAAGCACAATCACCAGAGGGAGTTCAAATACCAATCCAAACATCAAAGTCGTAAGAATAAAAAATGAAATATAATCCGAAATTGTAATGAGTGGTTTATCCGTATCTCCACCAAAGTTCATTAAGAACTCAAATGTTGTAGGATAAACAAAATAATAAACAAAGAAAATCCCGCCCAAAAACAAAACACTTCCTGCGATGATGAATGAAGCTCCATATTTCTTCTCTTTGGTATAAAGCCCAGGAGCAACGAACTGCCAAGCTTGATAAATCCAGAATGGACAAGAGATGATAATTGCAGCTAGAAAAGAAACTTTCAAATGCGCCATAAACTTATCCATCACGCCAGTGAAGACAAGTCCTCCTCCGGCAGTCTCAAGATAAGGCGCTATGGGTTTTCTAATCACATTAAAAATTTCTGTGCTGTAGTTCCAGCAAAAACAAAAGGCAATAGAGATAAAAATCATAGAGTAGAGAACTCTTTTTCTAAGCTCTTCGAGATGGGAAATAAACCCCTCAGTTTCTGAGCTGGGTTTTTCAGTACTATGCTTTGTCGTCACTTGGGGCTTCCGGTTTTTGATCGAGAGGTTTGCTATCTGAAATTTTTGGGCGAGCAATGGAATCAGTTTCTGGTAAAAGCTGAAGATCTAAATCTTTTGTAACATCTTTTTTTAGATCATCCTTAAAGTCGCTCACCTGTCGAGCTTCTCTCTGGAGAGAGTCTGTGATTTCGTTAGAGGCGCGTTTAAAATCTCTAAATACTTTACCTAAAGTTTTTGCAAGTTCAGGCAATTGCTTGGGTCCGATGAAAACCAACGCAATAATAAAGATAACCGCTAATTCTTGAATACCAAGATTGAACATGGCCAAATATAAAGGTGAGCCGCACCTTTTGTAAAGATTTGCGTCATCATATGACGCAAACCTGTGGAAAAGGTGCGGCTCACCTTTATAGGAGCTTTAGTTCGAAATAGAGTGGTTTGTGGTCTGATGTGGTCACATCGTGAAGGACTTCTGTTTTTGTGATTTTGAATCCTCTATAAAAAAGGTGATCCAGTACAAAAAGTCCGCTGTATTCATTGCCCTTAACCTCTGCATGTTTAAGGCCTAGAGATTTCATAGTTTTCAGTAAAAATTCCGTTCTTCCAGTAGTGTAGGTGTTAAAGTCACCGGCAAACAGGATCGGTCCTGTGTGGCCTTTGATAGTCTCCGCTACCATGTTGATTTGATTTTCAAAGAATCCTTGGGGAACAAAATTAATTCCATGAACATTAAGAACCATAAGTTTTTCGCCAGTTTCAGGAATGTCATAAAGATTTACTAACGTCATTTTATGAACATCCGAAAAAGGCTCTGTATTCGGGCTTTTCAAATAAAAGAAATCATCAGGATTTGCTCTGCCAGCCGTAAGTACGCCAGCAAAGATACCTTTATCATCTATAAAGTTTCGCGCCATTTTCCAATTCATCTCTTGTCTTGAACAAGCAAGATTAAGAAAGGCTTTGCTTAAATGTCCTTCCTGAAGAAGCGCGAGATCAGAATTTTGAGTGAGAATATCTAGATCTGCGTACACACCAGGCTTCCCGCCCTTGTATACGTTCCAGACTAAGAGTTTTAAGTTTTCTAAATTTAATTTTTGAGAAGAATCTGTTTCCACAATGCTTTCGATAAAGTCACCCGGAGGAGATAGACGCCAGAACAAAGCATCAGGACAGTAAGGTCCTGACGATGCAAATGCATTTACATTCGTATTTAAAAACAAATTAGATAAAAGAATCGCCCCTAAAAGAACATCCCGCCCCAACTTCATATCCCCCCCGAGACACTAGCCAAGTTAGTCACCTAGCTGAGAGGGAAGCTATATGGTGATGGTTTCTTTG
>JAZKEU010000009.1:113452-194567 GCA_040386775.1 Bdellovibrionota bacterium
AGATTTTCTTAAAGTGTCGGAAATTTCGCCAAGCGTAACTTTGTTTTCGACGCAATCTATGATGATCGGCATTAAATTTTCATTCGTATTAGAAGCATTAGCTAGCTGCTCTAGTTTTGTTTTTACGCCAAGTGATTTACGTTTCTTTTTAAATGCCTTTAGGCGAGAAACTTGCTCCTTCTCGACAGCAGATTTAATTTTCATTATTTCAGGGGGCATTTCATTTTCTATTTGAAATTCATTCACGCCGACAACAATGGCCTCTTTTGACTCAAAGTCCTTTTGGAATCTGTAAGCTGCTTCTTGGATTTCTCTCTGAATCCAGCCACTCTCAATACATTTTAAAACTCCACCTAAATCTTCAATTCTTTGAATGTAATTCGTAGCTCTTTGTTCAACTTCAGCTGTTAGGGCTTCAACATAATGAGAGCCCGCAAGTGGATCTGAAACAGCAGTCACACCACTTTCATAAGCGATAATTTGTTGAGTTCTGAGTGCAATAGTTGCGGATTTTGAAGTTGGTAGGCCCAGCGCTTCGTCCATAGAGTTTGTATGTAAACTTTGTGTTCCACCAAGAACTGAAGCCATAGCCTGAAGAGTAACTCTTGCGATGTTGTTCTCAGGCTGTTGTGCGGTGAGAGTTGATCCTGCAGTTTGAGAATGGAACCTCAACATCATAGATTTTTCACTCTTGGCGCCAAAGCGATTTTTCATAATCTCAGCCCACATTTTTCTAGCAGCTCGGAATTTTGCGATTTCTTCAAAAAAATTATTATGAACGTTAAAGAAAAAAGATAATCTTGGAGCAAATTCATCTACGCTTAAGCCTGCTTTGATCGCCGCTTCTACGTAAGTGATCCCGTTAGCTATTGTAAAGGCAACTTCTTGAGCCGCAGTACTTCCAGCCTCTCTAATATGATAGCCAGAGATACTGATGGTATTCCATTGAGGAACGTTCTTTGCGCAATATTCAAAAATATTTGTAATGATTCTTAAAGAAGGCTTTGCTGGATAAATATAAGTTCCACGAGCAATGTATTCTTTTAAAATATCATTTTGAATTGTGCCTGAGATTTTATCCATATCGATTCCGCGTTTTCTTGCGGTGGCAATATAAAAGGCAAGGAGAATGCTGGCGGTTGCATTGATTGTCATCGATGTGGAAACTTTATCGAGAGGAATGTCTTTTAAGAGTAAATCCATATCTTCAATCGAAGAAATAGCCACTCCCACTTTTCCAACTTCACCTGTTGACATAATATGATCAGAGTCATAACCCATTTGCGTAGGAAGATCGAAGGCAACGCTCAAGCCCGTTTGACCTTTTTTGAGAAGCTCATGATAGCGCTTGTTACTTTCTTTTGCAGAACCAAAACCTGCATATTGTCTCATTGTCCACGGACGACCACGGTACATTGTTTCGTAAACTCCGCGTGTAAAAGGATATTTTCCTGGCGTCGGAGGTTCTTGTAGGGTTTTTGTATCATCAGAAGTGTAGAATGGTTTTAATTCGATTTCTGATGATGTTTTAAAATTTTTATTCACCTTTAGAGACATTCGTCTAACTTTCAAATTTGATAAGGAGCGCACCTGATTCTACAGAGTCACCCTTATTCACAAGAATTTCTTTTACGACACATGGATGAGTGGCTTTCATTTCGTTTTCCATTTTCATTGCTTCCATAATGAGGAGAGGTTGTCCTGGCTCCACATTATCGCCGACGGCAACCATAATATCTACGATCTTGCCGGGCATTCCTGATTTTAAACTGTCAGAAGCGCCCATCGCGCCGCCGCCCTTTAAGCTTTCATGGAGCAAGCTCTCGTCGTTGTAAAGAGGAATTTCTCTATAAGATCCCCTTGTGTAGACAGTGTATTGAGTTCCTTCGCCAACAACGTCCACCATGTAAGATGATTCGTCGAAGAGAAAGCTCACGCCTTGGTCCATTCTTTTGAAATGTTCTTTTGGAATCTTATGAAACTCTTCCTTTTGACCCTTTTCCTGAAGAGTAATTCCCCAGTACTTCGGTTGTTCGTCAACTCGGATGAGATAGTCTTTACCTTTTAGTTTCGCTTGAAAATCCATGATTAACCCTTCCTAATTTATCCTCTGAGTGCTTTATCGCGGCCAACATTTTTCCATTTGCTTGGAAGTTCATTGTGCTTCCAGCTTCCACGCTCTTTGTAACCGTTGTAGGCTTCAATAGCAGCTGAGATCAGGAATACGCGATCGTCTAAGAACCTGAACATATCCTTCAAATCACCAAAATCTTTTTCAATGAATTGAGTTGTATAAGATCCATCTAGGAATTTTTTGTGATCCAAGATTGATTTGTGTAATGGAATATTGGTTTTGATTCCAGTCAAAGTGAATTCATCCAAAGCTCTATTCAAACGCTGAATGGCCTCTTCTCTTGTATGACCCCAAGCAATGAGTTTTGCGATCATTGGATCATAATGAATTGGAATTTCGTAATCTGGGTATGCATAAGAATCCACTCTAATAAAAGGACCTTGAGGGTGACGGCAGCGTCTGATTAATCCTGGGTTTGGAGTGAACGTCACGGGATCTTCAGCGCAGATACGTGCCTCGATCGCATGGCCACGTTGTACTATGTCAGTTTGCTTTACGCTTAAGGGTTTTCCGAAAGCCACATTGATTTGTTCTTTTACCAAATCAACTCCTGTCACCATCTCAGTGATCGGATGTTCCACCTGGAGCCTGGTGTTCATTTCCATAAAGAAGAATTCTTTTGTGATGCTGTCAAAAATAAATTCGAAGGTTCCTGCGCTGTAATACCCAATGGCTTTTGCAGCCTTTACAGAAATATCTCCCATTTTCTCTCGAACATCTTTTGGTACAGAGGGACTTGGAGATTCTTCGATAATTTTTTGGTGACGTCTTTGGATTGAGCATTCTCTTTCGTAAAGATGAATGACATTTCCTTGTTTATCTCCAAAAACTTGAATTTCAATATGTTTAGGATTTTGGACGTAACGTTCGATATAAACTTGATCATCACCAAAAAAATTCCTAGCTTCGTTTTGTGCGGCCTTAAAAGCAGCTTTCACTTCGCTTTCTTTGTGCACAAGTCTCATTCCTTTTCCACCGCCTCCAGAAGTTGCCTTGATGAGAATTGGGTAGCCAACCTCTTTTGCAACTTTGATTGCATCCTCAGCCGTCGGAACCAATCCCGCACTTCCAGGCACTGTTGGTACACCTGCTTTTTGCATTGTTTTTTTTGCAGTGATCTTATCACCCATCATGTCGATACATTCTGGAGAAGGGCCAATAAAAGCTATTCCTTCTTTTTTAAGTCTAGCTGCAAAGTCCGTGTTCTCAGATAAGAATCCATAACCAGGGTGAACAGCTTCTGCGCCTGAATCTTTACAAGCCTTTACGATGTTATCTACGTTCAGGTAAGATTCTTTAGATGGAGCAGGCCCTACGAAATAAGCTTCGTCTGCCAAGATCACATGAAGAGAATTTCTATCAGCTTCACTGAATACCGCTACGGATTTAATTCCTAATTCACGGCAAGCTCTAATTACTCTCAGAGCAATTTCTCCACGGTTAGCAATCAATATTTTTTTAAACATACTTTGCTCCCTTACAGTGGAATATTGCCGTGTTTTTTTCTTGGCATTGTTTCTTGTTTGTTTTTTAGCATTTCTAAAGACTGGATCAATCTCACTCTGGTCACTGAAGGTTCGATGACTTCATCAATATAACCAAGCTCCGCGGCTCTGTATGGATTTGCAAAAGTCTCTTGGTAATTATCTGTTAACTCTTTTCTAGTCTTTGTTGGATCTTTAGATTTTTTAATATCTTCTCTGAAAATAATGTTCACGGCACCTTCTGGACCCATCACCGCAATTTCTGCAGATGGGTAAGCCATATTGATGTCTGAGCGTAAATGTTTAGACGCCATCACGCAGTAAGCGCCACCGTAAGCTTTTCTTGTGATCAGTGTGATCTTTGGAACTGTTGCTTCCGCATAGGCATAAAGAAGTTTTGCTCCATGAGTGATAATTCCGTTCCACTCTTGATTTGTTCCTGGCAAGAATCCTGGAACGTCGACGAGAGTAATGATTGGAATATTGAAAGCATCACAAAATCTGATGAATCTCGCAGCTTTTTTAGAAGCTTCGATATCCAAACATCCAGCAAGAACTTGCGGTTGGTTGGCTACTATACCAACGCTCTTACCATTGAGTCTTGAGAACCCAACGCAAATATTTTTAGCGTAGTGTTCATGAACCTCAAAGAAATAACCTTCATCCATTACAAGTTTAATTAGCTCTTTCATGTCGTAAGGTTTTTTAGAAGAATCCGGGATTAAGGTATTTAATTTTTCTTCAACTCTTGTTGGAGAATCTTTTGTGGGAATGATTGGCGAATCATCCAAGTTGTTTGATGGAATAAAGCTTAAAAGTTCTCTGATCATCAAAAGACAGTGCTTATCGTTATCCGTTGCAAAGTGTGCAACGCCAGACTTGGAAGCGTGAGTCAATGCTCCGCCAAGTGCTTCTTTAGTTACATCTTCGTGAGTTACAGTTTTAATAACATCAGGGCCAGTCACAAACATATAGCTTGTGTCCTTCACCATAAATACGAAATCAGTAATTGAAGGTGAGTAAACCGCGCCACCAGCTGATGGTCCCATGATTGCAGAAATTTGTGGGATCACACCAGAGGCCATCGTGTTGTTTAAGAAAATATCAGCATATCCACCAAGAGCCTCAACGCCTTCTTGAATTCTTGCGCCACCCGAATCGTTGATCCCAATCATCGGAGCGCCATTCTTTAGAGCCATCTCTTGAATTTTGCAGATTTTGTTTGCTTGAGTTTGGGAAAGTGAACCACCGAACACCGTGAAGTCTTGAGAGTAAACATAAACAAGTTTTCCGTTCACTCTGCCGTAGCCAGTGATAACACCATCCCCGAGAATCTTTTTATCGGCCATTCCAAAGTTTGTCGAACGATGTGTAACAAAACGATCCATTTCAACAAAGCTTCCTGGATCTAAAAGAACATCAAGGCGCTCTCTAGCAGAAAGTCTTCCGCCTTCTTTTTGTTTCTTTAAGCGCTCTTCGCCGCCGCCCCTGTAGGCAATCTCATTTTTCTTTTCTAATTCAAGAATTTTGTCTTTCGTAGTTAATTCCATTTTATCCTCTTGCAGCAGTCGCTGTGGCGACTCCTAAAATTAAAATATTTTATAAATAAAGTTTACGGATATATTCTGCCGTACATTCTTGGGTAAGGAATTGACTCTCTGATATGAGGCAATCCACAGATCCAAGCAACCGTTCTCTCAACGCCAAGACCAAATCCTGAGTGAGGGAATGTCCCGTACTTTCTTAAATCCAAATACCATTCAAAATCTTTTTCATTGAGCTTGTGCTCAGCGATTTTCTTCATAAGAACTTCGCCACTCTCTTCACGCTGACCGCCACCGATCATCTCGCCGTAACCTTCTGTTGCCAAAAGATCGCAACTCATAGTGTATCCTGGCTCATTCGGATCTTCTTTCATGTAGAAAGCTTTGATCGGCGCAGGGAAGTGATGAACGAATACAGGCTGATCAAACTTTGAAGAAACAATTGTTTCATCCGGAGCACCAAAATCATCACCATCGATAAAGTCTGGATTTTCTTTTTTGATCATGGCAACAGCTTCTTTGTAGTGAATTCTTGGGAAAGGAGCTTTGATCTTTCTTAATTTTTCGATGTCGCGTTCTAGAGTTTTTAAATCTTCTTCGTGATGCTTAACCACAGTTTGCACAATGTATTCCACAAACTTCTCAGCAAGCTCCATGTTATCCCAAAGATCGTTGAACGCAACTTCAGGTTCAACCATCCAGAATTCAATCAAGTGTCTTCTGGTTTTAGACTTTTCTGCTCTGAATGTTGGGCCAAAACAATAAGCCTTACCAAGAGCGGCAGCACTTGCTTCGCCGTAAAGTTGTCCTGATTGAGAAAGATAAGCTTTTAAATCAAAATATTTTGTTTCAAATAACGTTGATGTTCCTTCGCACGCGCTGGGTGTGAAGATTGGAGAGTCAACAAGAGTAAATCCATCATTATCAAAAAAATCTCTAATGGCTTTAATGATCGTGTGTCTAATTTTTAAAATTGCGACTTGACGTTTTGATCTCAGCCAAAGGTGGCGATTGTTCATTAAGAAATCTGTCCCATGGTCTTTTGGAGTGATCGGGTAGTCTACAGATTTCCCGTAAATTTCAAAACTCTCTGCTGATAATTCATAGCCACCGGGTTGTTTTGGATCTGCTTTCACGGTTCCTGTTACGAACACAGAAGTCTCTTGAGTGATCTGTTCAAAATTATTAAAAGCTTCTTCCGTGCATCCGCCTTTAAAGAAAACGCATTGGCAAAGGCCGGTGCCATCTCTTAAAAGCAAAAATTTAATTTTTCCAGAAGACCTGACATTGTAGGCCCAACCTTTGAGGGTTACTTTTTCGCCCACAAAGTTTTTTAGATCGCTGATATATGTACGCATAGTTATCCTTTTTTGAAGCTTAAATGTATATCGAGTTTCGGTCCTATGCTCAAGCGAGATTCAACCTCAATTCGAATGGAAATTTAGGGTAAAGTAATAACGAAAAAAGATTGTTGCGCGCAGCAACAAAAAACCTGTTGTGTCTATGCAACAGATCGAATAAATTCGTTCTCAGATGGCAAAGTTAATTCCAGAAAAATTTAAACTCAAAGATGGCAGAGAAGTTTTGTTGAAATCTCCGATCCCTGATGAATGGGTAAAGATGAGAGATTTTATTAATCTCATCAAGATGGAATCACAAAATACATTTCAATTCCCGGGACAGCCCGTTCTTGAGGAAACTGCTACGCGTGCGAGAATTCAAAAAGCTGCAGATTCGAGCAAAAGCCTGTGTGTGGATGTTGAGTTTGAGGGAAGATTTATTGCGCAGATGGATTTCTGGCCCGTTCATTCGATCGAAGATCATCCATGGCTCAAGCACAATTGTTATTTTGGAATGACAGTGATTAAAGAATTCTGGCAGCAAGGATTGGCTAGAAAACTTTTAGAAGTTCTCGAGAGTGAAGCAAAGAAAATGGGTTATACGCACATTCGCGCAGAAGTTCGCGCAAGCAATGATCGCGGAGTAAAACTCTACACAAATTTCGGATTTAAAATCACGGGCTCCAAAGAAGAATTTGCATTTATCGATGGCAAATTCCACGATGATCTTTATATCACAAAGAAAATCTAAAGATTGTTAAGCACAGTCAAAGCTTGTGGAACGTTGATTTCACCTTCGGTTTTTACAATATAATTTCTTTTTGTAACACTATTTAGGATTATACTTTTTAGTTGTCCCACGGTGAGATTTGGATTTTTTCCAATAAGAAGTGCGGCAAGGCCACTCACAAAGGGAGCTGCCATGCTTGTTCCAGAGAGATATGCGTAATCACTATGGAGGTAAGAGCTTAAAATTTCGTCGCCAGGAGCCATCACGTCTACGAGCTGGCCCCAATTCGAAAATGAAGGCATAAATCCAAGTTTTGTGATTGCACCGACAGTAATCTGCGCAGAGCTTTGGAAAGCAGCAGGGAATTCTGGGTATCTAGAAATATCATTTCCATTGTTTCCCGCAGCTGCTACAAAGAGTACATTGTCTAGGACGAGCAAGTTGATTGTGTCTTCTAAAATTTTTGAGCAAAAGGATGATCCCCAGCTTGCGTTGATTACTTTTGCACCCATTTTTTTTGCGTAATTGATAGATTCAATAGCGTCACTTGTGTAACCGCTAGCTCCATCCATAAAATCCAAAGGAAGAATTTTTACATCAGGAGCAATGCCTTTCATTGGACCACTTGTGTGGGAACCGGCAATTACTCCGGCCACGTGAGTTCCGTGTCCAGAAGTGTCGTGATTGGTTGGTGATTCCACCGCGAAATCCCATCCACGAATGTCATCAATTAGGCCATTTCCGTCATCATCAACATTACGTGCACCATTTTGTTCGGCAATGTTTGTATATATTTTTGAAGAAAGAGATGGATGAGTGAGCTCAACTCCGGAGTCAATCACAGCAACAATGACACCTTGACCTTTGATTCCGCTATTCCAAGCAGCACTGGCTTGAATTCTTTCGGCGCCCCAAGTTTCTTGAGCGTTAGGAGTAATTTCTCCTTTGCCCAGAATCAAATCATTGGCGTAAATGATTTGATCGCTTTCAACAATTTCTAATTCTTCCAATTTTGGGCGAACATACTTTTCTAACATTTCTTCTCGAGATTTTGCGTAAACCCGAACAATGCTTCCGTCTTTTTTCTTAACGACATATCTTGTTTTGTGAGATGTTGATTCACAGTTCGCAGGGTTTTCTTGAAATACTTTCAGTTCGCCAGTTTTTTGCTTCGAGCATCCTGTCGCAACAAAAATAACGATCAGAATGAATAATATAGAGTAAATCCTTAAAAAGCGATCCATGCTTTACCTTCCCAATGAACTCTTGCAAAGAGCTCCATGTATGAGACGTCTCACATACACTTTTCGGTAAAATCATTTTGAGACAGCACAGGACCTTAGACCAAAAGAAAGTCGATTTAAAAGATAGGTACCTTTTAAATCGACTTTGTAAAATCGGTTAATGCTCTGATGAAATTTTTTGCGGCTTTTTGAGCGGCATCAGTGACTTCTTTATGATTGAGAGGTTTAGCCAAAATTCCAGAGGCGGCGTTGGTGATACAGCTTAATCCCACCACCTTTAAACCCATGTGTTTTGCTGCAATTACCTCTAGAACGGTGCTCATACCTACGGCTCCGCCACCAATCTTTTGCAAGAATTTTACTTCTGCTGGAGTTTCATAGCAAGGGCCGAGGACGCCACAATAAATACCTTTAGAATGTTTCACTTTCATTTTTTTAAGAACAGACATCATTTCTTTTGATAATTCTTTATCGTAGGCCTCTGTCATATCTGGAAACCTTGGTCCGAGAGAATCATCGTTACGACCGATCAAAGGATTCTGGCCTGTGAGATTGATGTGATCAGAAATCACCATAAATTCACCCGGTCTCATAGTTGGTTTTAGTCCACCTGATGAGTTTGTTACCACGAGAGTTTCAATTCCAAGTTTTGCTAGGGTGCGAATCGGATAAACCACTTCTTCCGTCGAATGTCCTTCATAAAAATGAATACGGCCCTTGAGAGCAACAACAGGAATATTTCCAATTTTTCCAAAAACCACTTCGCCAGAATGACCAGCGACATTTGGCTTTTTAAAGTGCGGAATATCTTTAAAAGGAATCACTTTTTTAGATGCCAGTTGATCAGCAAATTCTCCCAAACCTGAGCCCAAAATAAAACCAATTTTTGGTTTCTCTGCTGGATGTTTTACCCCAACTTTACTCTCGATGTACTGAACTGTTTCCTGAAGATTCATAAAGATTCCTTATGGCAATAGCTGCCTAAATGTTGCGTTCGTACAAACACTATATAGTGATGAACAATTCTCGGTCATCACAAATTTTTAAAGTCCTAAATCAAACATCATTCTAGGGGCTGGCCCTCTTTTTGCTTTTAAATATCATAGATTATGATGTCTTTGAGGCCATTCAAAATTCTTTTAATTATGACGTTTTTGATTTACCCTCATGCGTTTGCAGGAAATCAATGTGAATCATTGTTTTCAACGAAAAGCTCTTCAAAAATTACAGAAAAACCTTCGGCCACAAAGAGAATTTCGCATATTCAAAATATAGAATGGCTAAAGAAAAAACTCTTTAAAGATGGCGAGATGGAGAAGCTCAAGAAATCGGATGCGCTTAGAGATCATAATGAATTTCTATCCAATATGCTTTCAGAGACTATAAAGATATTAAAACGTGATTTTCATCAAAAAGATTCAGAATTAAAAAAAATCGAAGGCGCAAGTTTCTATTTGGAAGCCATCTTACAAAACATTAGTTTGCATCAAGCAGAGCATAAAGTAACCCATGACTATTACATTAGAATCAATTACGCGATTTCGAAGTTCATCGCACTTAAAAATTCTGAGTCGTTTATTGGAAATGCATTGATAAAAAAAATATCAGCACAGAAGGGTTCCACTGTGCCTCAGAAAATAAAACAAAATTTCGAAGAAGATTTGATTGCTTATCGTTTTTTATTCGAGGGTTATAAAGAAGAGGGGTTGCAGTTATTTCCATTGTTTGCAGACTTAACCCCAAAAGATTTTATTGATTTAGGTGTAGAGTTAGTTCCTCTGGGAATGACATTGAATGCGAGGTCTACTTTTGATGGAAGAGGAGGACGTGATGCGCATGACTATTTTATACACGATTTACTGCATGCACAAGAGCTGCTGGCAGCTTGGAGCAGGTTGAGCCCTGCCGACAGAGCAAGATATGTCAAATTTGAGAAGTTCTTGTCATCTCCCGGCTTGAAGCTGACTCACGATGAAACTGTTTTGCTGTATGCATACGTCTTTAAACGTAGACATGAGAAGGTCACGCTTGAGGAAATGCTAAAAGAATTCTATGGAGAACGAGCAGGATTAATTAAAAAAGGACATGAAAAAGAGATTTCTGAGGTATACGAAGACTTGGCTAATCCACTAAAGAATACTCAATATGATATCATATTAACAAAGCAAGAGTATTTAGAAATTTTAAATAGCGCTCTTTCCAAAACCTCAACTCAATTTGAGGAATTTAGAATCGAGGAGTTTCTAGCCTCGAAAGCAAAAACTGAGTAGAAGAGAGCATGATTTTTAGTTTATAATTTTTCACCAATCAAAGAAAAATTTGTGGACGGTGTATCATCAATCTGAATAGAATTTTCCAGTCTTTTCTTCGATTCTTCGAAATACGTTGTTTCATTGCTAGTAAGTGTCCAAAGTACATCGCCCTTAGAAACCTTATCTCCAATTTTTTTATGAATACGAATTCCTGCCACAGGATTGATTTTATCCGAAGATTTTTGTCTTCCAGCTTCAAGAATAATTCCAGCATATCCGACACTTTTTGTGTCAAAGCTTTCCACATAGCCTTCTTCTGTCGCTTTGATTTCTAAAAACTTTGTGGGCTTTGGAAGTTTATAAAGATTCCCGCCCTGCATTCTGCAAGTCTCCGCGAATTTCTCGTAAGCCTTTCCGCTCTCTAAAACTTGCGTGGCCTTTTTATAACCGTCTTCAAAAGTTTTTACATTCCCAGAAAGAAGAAGCATCTCTGCGCTCAAAATTAATGATAGCTCACGCGTGTCTTCGAACATCGGCGAGCGTCCATTCTTTAAAATCGAAAGGCATTCCTCAATCTCCAAAGAATTTCCAGCATACTCTCCGAGAGGTTGATCCATTGAGGTTAAATAGACAGTTATTTTTCTTCCTGCATTCACGCCAATCTCTTTAAGCTTGAGGCCCAATCTCTTCGCTTGTTCTAAGGTGCTCATAAAGGCGCCGTTTCCAAATTTCACATCAAGAACAAGAGAAGAAATTCCCTCGGCCAATTTTTTGGACATGATAGAGGCACAAATCAAAGGAATGGATTCCACGGTTGCGGTGACATCTCTCAACGCATACATTTTTTTATCTGCCGGACAAATTTCATTTGTTTGCGCGATAATGCAAAGTCTATTTTTTTGAATTTGTTTTTTAAAATTTTCTAAACTCAAGTGACAGTTGAATCCAGGAATAGATTCTAACTTATCAATCGTTCCGCCAGTGTGACCAAGTCCACGACCTGCGATCATCGGAACTCCAATGTCACAAGCAGCAACAATAGGACCTATTATTAAGCTGGTTTTGTCTCCCACGCCCCCAGTGGAATGTTTGTCTACAGTTTGGAAGTTTTCTTTCGAAAAATCCAGAAGGCTACCAGAATTCATGACTGCATCTGTAAGATAATAAGTTTCCTGAGAAGTAAATCCATTCAAATATCCCGCCATGAGGAATGCAGACATTTGATAATCAGGAATTTTTTCTTCTACAAAACTTTGGATAAAGAAATTGATTTCTTCTTGGGTGAGTTCTTTCTTTTCCCTTTTTTTAGTCAGAATCTCAACTGCAAGCATCAGTAATCCTTATTTTCAGAATCACCGGATTCATATTTAATGATTTCTATACCAGAGCTGGTGCCGATTCTGTCGGCTCCGGCTTCAATGAAGGCCTTGGCTTGCTCTAAAGTTTTAATTCCGCCACTGGCTTTAACTTTGATTTTCTCATTCAGAAGAGATTTGAATAGTTTTATATCTTCAATTTGTGCATGAGTCGGTGCAAAGCCAGTAGAAGTCTTAATGTATTTTGCACCAGAAAGTTGAACTGCGGCACACAAGAAGATCTTCTCCTCTTGAGTAAGATACGCAGTTTCAACAATGACTTTTACGGGAGTTCCTTGTGCAGCTTGCACGACCTGCCGGATGTCTTGAAAAACAAAGTCATATTCTCCACTCTTAAGCGCAGAAATATTAATCACCATATCGATCTCTTTGGCGCCTTGGCCTACGGCATATTGAGCTTCAAAAACTTTTGTAGAAGTGTTGTTAGCACCCAAAGGAAATCCCACCACAGTGATCGGCAGTACGTTGGTTCCGCGCAAAAGTTCTTTGCACTTACTTAAATAATGAGGCTGAACGCAGACTGCTTTGAAAGCATGTCGTCTGGCTCCCACACAAAGCTCTTCAATCTGCTTTTGTGTGGCCTCTGCTTTTAAAAGCGTTTGATCGATATAATGGTTAAGTGGATGAGCGATATCATATTTTTTGGTAAAAATAGTTTTAGAATCTGAAAATAACTTTTCAGTTAAAGCTTTCAATTCGGTGTTTAAAATGTCTTTAGGCAAAATATTTCGATGCATGCTCATGTGTCTTAAGATATAGATTAAAATTCTATGAAATCAAAACAAATATTTGTATCAGGAAAGGTTCAGGGCGTAGGATTTCGCAATTACACCATGAAAATTGCGTCGGCGCTCGAAATCACTGGGTGGGCGCGTAATCTTTCCAGTTCCGATGTTGAGATCCTGGCTTGTTACGCTGAAGAGTCGGTATTTCAGAAATTCCTCGTAGAATTGAAAAAAGGGCCAGCTCGTTCAAAAGTAAATAATATAGAGATTATTGATGTTGATTCTAAATCCATCCATTGCGATACTTTTACTATTGAACCTGACGGGGAGTGAACGCGTGACCAAGAATATTCTATGCTCAATGATTGTAGTGCTTTTAGTTTCTACACAAAGTTTTGCTCAAAACAATAATCAAAGCACATCAAAAATTGGTCCCAAAAAACAACTCACGATGATTTTCTTATCGGGCCTCGGCGGCGCAGTTCTTGGTCTGAGCACTTTGTCTTTTCACGGTAGACCACAAGATCATCTAGGAAATATTGCTATTGGATTTGCTGTTGGCGTAGTGTTTGGAACTATATATGTGACTTACAATACGGCGACTAAGCCCAAAGAATATCTTGGGGAAACATTGGATCCCTTGTACTTCAGCCCTACAAACAGAGAGAGTGCTGACTTTAAGCCAGTGCCACAACTTGCTTCTTACACTTTAACTTTTTAGTGTTTAATATAACACGGAAAAATGCTCACAAAAATCTAAAAAGCTGAAGTATATTCACGCTTCCAATATCAGCATCTACTTAAAAGGTGTTTCCTTGGGTACGAAAATTGCTATGTATTCGTATATAAATTATCTAAACCCGGAGGTTACGTGAAAAAATCATTGTTTTTGGCTATAGCTTTATCTTTATCTTTTGCCGCGCAAGCAAAAGATCGCTTAGAGTTTAATACTAGTACAAGCAAGGAGTACAAAGTTGCTTATGGTCATGCCTTAAGAATTGAAACAGCAGGATTTCTTCTCGTAAGATTGACTTGGAATGTGGCGGCGGCCGAACTTTATTGTTCTTTTGATGTAGCAAAAACTACTGCGGATATGGCTGGACAAGTGGCTGGAGCATTAAAAACTTTATCCCAAGAATCCTACGATGCCATGACAACCGATAAAACTATAGTAGATGCACATCTTTTAACTCGTCAAAGCTTTAGTTTTCATGAAGAAGGTTCTCATAGGGGGATGAAAAATTCTTGTAAAAGAAACGTTGAAGAAATTCGTCTAATTGGTAACGAAGTAGCTTCTAGAATAGATGCTTTGAATCCCTAAGCCGGCTTCTTAATAACTTGAGTTAATCCTGGAGGTACGGGCGTTGGATTGGCATCAGCAACTTGCTGTGCAGTTTGCGCCTTGGCCTTACCTAAGAATTTCAATGCATCGTCTTTCGACACTTTGCCATCCTTAACTAAATCCTGGATGTAGCCTTCAAAGTTCACCATGCCTTGCGCCTTACCAGTTTGCATCATCGAAGGAATTTGGAACGTCTTACCCTCACGAATCAAATTTGAAACCGCAGGGTTATTTAACAATACTTCAACGGCAGCCACACGGCCCGGTCTATCGAATCTCTTAAATAATGTTTGAGCAACCACTCCACGTAAACTTTCAGAAAGCATCGTTCTCACTTGCGCTTGCTGCTCTGAAGGGAAAATATCAATAATTCTATCCACAGTTTTAGCAGCACTGTTAGTATGAAGTGTTCCTAAAACCAAGTGACCCGTTTCTGCAGCAGTCATCGCTAACGAAATAGTTTCTAAATCTCTCATTTCACCCACCAGAATCACATCTGGATCTTCTCTCAGTGCAGCCTTTAAAGCTTTCGCGAAAGATTTCGTATGAGAAGAAACTTCTCTTTGATTCACGAGACAGTTTTTATTTTGGTGCACGAATTCAATTGGATCTTCAATCGTAATGATATGACCTTTTTCTGTTTGATTGATGTAATCGAGCATCGAAGCAAGCGTTGTCGACTTCCCCGAACCCGTTGGACCCGTGACAAGTACTAAGCCTCTGTCCACAGAAACCATATCTAGAATTGATCTTGGTAAATTTAATTTTTCGATTGGTAAAATTTCATCTGGAATCGAACGGAAAGATCCGCCGAGCCCTTTTCTTTGCATAAAAATATTCACGCGCACTCTGCCTACGCCGGGAGCAGCATAGGTGCAATCGAGCTCCCAATTTTCAACAAAATTTTTCTTTTGTCTCTCAGTCAGAATTTCAAAAAGAAGTGCCTGAGTTTCGTCAGCAGACAAATCACGATAGTTCAATTTCACCATTTCTCCATGAACACGAAGGTATGGAGGCGCACCAGTTGTGATATGAAGATCAGATGCGCTCTGATCTCTCATGATTTTGAATAAATCATCAAGCTTTGCCATAACTTCCTATCGGCGAAAAATCGGATTGATTAAACACCGACAAACGTCTAGCATGTGATCCATGTCATCCGAAATATTAATCCATGTCAGACACAACGAAACTAGAGTCGCCTTCATTCAAAACGGCGTCCTCACGGACCTAATGATCGAGAGAACTCAGTCTCGAGGTCTAGTAGGCTCTATTTTTAGAGGAAAAGTCGCGCGAGTTTTACCAGGTATGCAGGCAGCGTTTGTGGACGTTAGTCTAGATCGTGCAGCTTTTTTGTATGTAGGTGATGTAAGGCAAGACATCAGCGGCAATAACTCTGAATTCATTTGGGATGAAGACGAAAACCAAGAAAAATCCGGCGAAATTCTTTTTGACGAAAATTCAACGGAACAAAAAGAAGATGAAACTCGTCCTCCGATTCAGGATTTACTTCGCGAAGGCCAAGATATTCTAGTGCAAGTGGCAAAAGATCCTCTCGGCACAAAGGGTGCGAGAATCACAACGCATTTATCACTTCCCGGAAGACACGTTGTCTTTATGCCAACGCTCAATCACCTCGGAGTTTCTCGTAAAATCGAAGACGAAGGCGAAAGAGAAAGACTTAAAAAAATCGTAGAAAAACACATGCCCGCTCAAGGCGGGTTTATCGTCAGAACAGCTGCCGAAGGTGCAACGGAAGAAAGTATCGAAAGCGATGTGAAATACTTAGTTTCGCTTAGCCAAGAGGTACAAAAAAACTATCAAAAGAAAAAAGGCACTGGTCTTATTCACTCGGATCTTGACGTAGAATTGAGAGCGGTGAGAGATCTTTTGAACGAAGACGTAACGAGAGTGATCGTTGACGACGCCGAAGTTTACAAAAAAGTATCAAAATTCATTTCGCAATTTATGCCAAAACTTAAAAACAAAGTGGAGCTCTATAGCGCAGCCCAACCGCTGTTTGATAAGTACGAAATCGATCTAGAAGTATCAAGGTCATTGGGCAGAAAAGTTTGGCTGAAATCTGGTGGATACATCATCATTGACGAGGCTGAAGCTTTGGTTGTGATCGATGTGAACACAGGAAAATTCGTCGGCAAAAAAGACCTCGAAGATACAATTCTAAAGACAAATCTCGAGGCGGTAAAAGAGATCGCCCATCAATTACGAATCAGAAACTGCGGTGGTATCGTAATCATTGACTTTATCGATATGGAAAAAGAGCTGAACCGTGAAAAGGTTCTAGAGGCGCTTCAAGAAGAACTCAAGAAAGACCGCGCAAAGACAAGCATCACCGGTATGTCTTCCCTGGGATTAGTGGAAATGACCAGAAAAAGGGTGCGACCTTCGCTTCTTAAAGCTCTTTGCGAGCCCTGCAATTATTGCGACGGGAAGGGCTATATTAAGAATAAAAACACGGTCAGTGGTGAAATTTTTAGACAAATCGAGCGCGACATCTATATGTTAAAGAGCAATTCGGATTCGATCCTGGTTCATTGTCACCCGACGGTGGCCGATTGGATTTATGATGAAGAGTCTATCTCCTTGGAACAACTGGAGAAAAAGATAATGAAGCGCATTATTTTTAAAGTAGAATCAGAATTCCACGTTGAGCAGTTTGAAATTGAGATGTAAGCCTCCAAAATTTAAGCATTTTCTTGGAATCATCCGTTGACAGTAACCAATGCCATGTGGCATTTATTCGGTCTTATTTAAGATTTAGAAGACCGAAATAGTTAGGACAGGAGTTATACATGTACGCAATTATCAGAACCGGTGGAAAACAATATCGCGCTGAGGCCGGACAAAAATTACTTGTAGAAAAAATTGACAAGAATCTTGGTGAAGAATTTGATTTAAATGACGTTCTTATGGTTGGTGGTGATAAACCATTGATCGGGCCAGCAGCTTTGAAAGGCGCAAAAGTTACGGTTGTTGTAACTCAACAAGATCGTGGACCTAAAATTCTAATCTTAAAAAAGAAAAGAAGAAAAGGTTACAGAAGAATGAATGGTCACAGACAACCTTTCACTCAATTATTCGTATTATCAATCACTGCTGGCGGACAAACAGTTAAAGCTGAAACAAAAGCACACGTCATTGATCCAATGAAAAAACTAGAGAGAATGGAAGCTCACGAAGCAAAACTTCAAGCTCTATCAAGAGAAGAAAGAGTTGCGAAGAAGACTGCGAAATCTCAAAAGAAAATCGCGAAAAAAGTAACTGCTCCTAAGAAAAAAGCTAAAAAAGTAGTTAAGAAAAAAGCACCAGCGAAGAAAAAGAAAACAACAAAAAAATAATTCAGAAAAAGTAAGTAATTTAGGGAGACATCATGGCATCGAAAAAAGCGGGCGGTAGTACCAGAAACGGTAGAGACTCACAAAGTAAAAGATTAGGCGTAAAGAAATTTGGTGGCGAAACTGTAAAATCAGGAATGATTATTATTCGTCAAAGAGGAACACAAGTTCAGCCAGGTAAAAATGTAGGTCTTGGAAGAGATCATACGATTTTTGCCGTAGCAGCAGGAACTGTTCTTTTTGAACGTGTAAACAAAACGAAACTTAAAGTTTCAGTTGTTCCAACAACAGTAGCAGCGGGAAAAGCTTCTTAATTTAAGAGCTTTCCGATCAGCATAAGACAACACATAAAAAAAGTACGCCCATAAAGCGTGCTTTTTTTATTTTAGGATAAAGATGAAGTTTGTAGATGAAGCAGTGATAACTGTCGAGTCAGGGAGAGGGGGCCCGGGCAAAGTCAGTTTCCGTAGAGATAAATTAGTTGCGCGTGGCGGACCCGACGGTGGTGATGGCGGTCGTGGAGGCAGTGTCATTTTTAAAGCAACCTCTCACTTGAATTCCCTCTTGGGTTTAAAATACAAAAAAGTTTTTAGAGCTAGCGACGGTGAACCCGGAGGAGCCTCGAGACACACAGGACCAGATGGTCAAGATGTCATTCTAGAATTTCCAATCGGCACTATTATTCGTGAGAAAAATTCCGACGATACATTAGAACTTACTGTGCACGGCAAAGAGTACGTTTACCTTAAGGGTGGCCGTGGTGGAAAAGGAAACAACTTCTTCAAAAACTCCATCAACCAAGCACCTATGTTTGCTCAACCTGGAGAGCCTGGGGAAAAAAGAGAAATCAAAATTGAATTAAAACTTCTAGCAGACGTAGGCATTATTGGATTCCCGAATGCAGGGAAGTCTACGCTCATTTCTAAAATCTCCGCGGCTCGCCCAAAAGTGGCAGACTATCCGTTCACTACTCTTGTTCCCAATCTTGGTGTAGTGGATTCTGGAGATTACACCACATTTGTGGTGGCGGACATTCCAGGGTTAATTCCAGGAGCGCATGCAGGTGCTGGTTTAGGAGTGAAATTTTTAAAACACATCGAAAAAACAAAATGCTTTTTACATTTAATCGACGTGAGTCAGTTCAACGAATACAAGCCAATGGAAAGTTTTGAGCTTATTAATCATGAATTAAAGGCCTACGATGACACCAAGCAATCGGAAGAGCCTTTGGCAACAAGGCCGCAGATCGTTGCCCTCAACAAGTGTGACATTGTAGATGCTGATGAACTCCAAGGAATTAAAAGATCATTCGAGAAAAAAGGTTACAAGGTATTTATGATTTCGGGCCTTAGCGGCTACGGACTGAAAGACGTGGTTTTTGCTTTAAAAAAATTAATCGATAAACAAGCTTTGCAAGCAGCAGAAGGATAATATGGCAGAAAAAATAGGAATATTTGGCGGAAGTTTCAATCCAATCCACGCAGGACACTTGAATAGCCTTCGTTATGTGATGAAGAAAAATAAACTTTCCAAAGTTTTTTTAGTCCCCAATAACAAAAATCCATTAAGAGAAGCAAGTGAAGATATGCCTTCTGGCGATCATCGCGTGAATATGATTAAGCTTGCATTAAAAGATGAAAAAAATGTTTCTGTAGATGAGCAAGAAGTCAATCGTGGCGGGACAAGCTACACCATCGAAACAATTCGTTTCTACGAATCAAAATATGGATCAGAAAACATTTTCTTTATCATGGGAGCGGATAGTTTTGAGAGTTTTGATCAATGGAAAAATTATGAAGACATTTTAAAAGCTTCAAACCTCATTGTAACAACCAGACCTCACTCGGAACTTCCTTTCGAAGTTGAGGATTTTCCAAAAGGACTTCAGCCATTAGTAAAGAATTTTGAACCCAATGGCGTGGCGAAGCTAAAATCTGGAAGACAAATTATCTACACACAACTTGAAGACCTGGATGTTTCGGCAACTCAAATTAGAAAAAGATTTAAATTAAGAAGAAGCGTAGATTCATTTTTAAACTTTGAAGTTGAGCAATACATTAAAGAACACGATCTTTATGCGCCCCTCGACAAGAAAATTCCTGATTTCGAAGAATTCACAAAGCTTTGCGCCCAAGTTCTCTTTGACAAAAAAGCCATTGCCGTTCGTGGTTTTGATTTGAGAAAAATGAATGCTCCAAGTGAATACTCATTGGTTTGCTCAGGAACAAGTACCAAGCAAACGGTATCACTTGCGAACTCTCTCGTTCGCTATGTGAAAGAAGAATACAATGTTCTACCGATCAGCTTAGAAGGGCTCGATGAAGGTCGCTGGGTTCTAGTGGATTATGGAGCACTCATTGTTCATGTATTCTATGATTATGTTCGTAATGAATACCGCCTAGAAGAATTGTGGAGAGAAGGTATCGATTTACAGCTCAAAGACACAGCGGCCCCGCCGAAAAAATAATCATGAAGGTTATCTTTTTATATATCGAATCTCAGAAAGAAGATTGGGCTTTAGAAGCTCAATCTCTTTATACGGAGAAAATAAAAAGATTTTCCGAGTTTGAAATCATTAAAATCAAAAGCCCATCCATCGCACGAGATAATAAAGCACATAAAATTGAAGAAGAATCCAAAATGATTCTTGGAAAACTAAAGAGTGATGATTATTTTATCCTTTTTGATGAAGAGGGAAAAATCTTCGATTCAATTGCCTTTGCGCAGAATTTTAAGAAAATTCAAGAATCAAATCCTAAGAGAATAGTTTTCCTCATCGGTGGTGCTTTCGGCGTTTCAACAGAGGTAAAGGCGAGAGCGAATCAAAAGCTTTCACTTTCAAAGATGGTAATGAATCATCACGTCGCTCTCACTATGGCCTTAGAACAAATTTACCGCACTTTCACAATCCTAAAAGGCATCCCCTACCATAATTCTTAAGACTTCGGACAAACCGACGAGAATCGACATCATAATTCTTAACAAAGAGTACATTTTGATTTATTTTTGAGTTTATGAAAGCTCTTCTTATTATCCTTGATGGTTTCGGTCATTCTGAAAAACACGAACACAACGCTATTTATATGGCTAAGACGCCAACCATAGATAGTTTGATGAAGACGTATCCGCATAGCTTGCTGAAGAATTCAGGCGAGGCTGTTGGCTTGCCTGAGGGAATTATGGGAAACTCAGAAGTAGGTCACTTAAATCTTGGTGCCGGTCGAGTGGTCTATCAAGAACTTACCAGAATTAATAAATTCATTCGTGAAAAAGGTTTTCACACTCTTCCTGATATTCAAAGAATTGCACAAAACCCTATGGGCGCTTTACACTTTATCGGGCTTCTTTCAGACGGAGGAGTGCATTCGGATCAAAAGCATTTATTGAAATTGGTTGAATCGGTTAGAACTCTTTCCAAAGATAAGCCGATCTTTATTCATGTCATCACGGATGGAAGAGATACTCCTCCGAAAAGTGGAATAGATTTTGTTAAAGAACTACAACATCAAGTTGATCTCTTGCCAAATGTGCAAATTGCAACCGTTGTTGGTAGGTTCTATGCGATGGATAGAGATCAAAGATGGGAAAGAGTGGAAATAGCTTACAAAGCTCTGACTCAAGAGGGCTCAGTAGAAGAATTCGATTCTGCGGAAGAAGCAGTTCTGGATGCTTATAAAAAAGAAGAAACAGATGAGTTTATTTTACCAAGACAAATCCGCGGAGGCGTGAGAATTTCTCCGCAAGATCAGGTGATGTTCTTTAACTACCGTGCCGACAGAGCCAGAGAAATTTCTCTAGCAATCGCTGGTCCAGGCTTTGATAAATTCACAACGCCAGTCAAAGTTTTTTCAGAAAATTGGGTAACGATGACAAGATATCAAAAAGATTTTCCATTTAGACCACTATTTGATCAAGACTCTCTCAAAAATATTTTAGGTGAAATTGTCTCTCAAAAAGGATTTAAACAACTGCGCGTTGCCGAGACAGAAAAATATGCGCACGTAACATATTTCTTTAACGGGGGATTAGAAAAAGCATTCGATGGCGAAGATCGGATTTTGATTCCGTCTCCTAAAGAAGTAAAAACTTACGATGAAAAACCCGAGATGAGCGCGTTTGAGGTTACAGATAAACTTCTTGAAGGAATGGACAAAGATTATAAATTGATCGTGGTGAATTACGCGAACGGCGATATGGTTGGCCACACAGGAAACGAGCAGGCCGCAATTAAGGCTGTCGAGACTCTTGATAAGTGTGTTGAAAAGTTGGTAAGTAAAGCTCAAGCAAGAAATTTCGATGTGATCATTACGGCGGACCATGGGAACTGCGAAGAAATGATTTCGGAAACTGGCGAGGCAATGACCCAGCATTCGATGAATCCGGTTCCCTGTATCTTGGTTTCTGAAAAACATAAAAACGTAAAAATGCATGACGGAGCCCTCTGCGATGTGGCCCCAACGATATTAAAGCTATTCAATTGGGAAAAACCGGCGGATATGTCTGGAAATCCTCTTTTTTAAATGAATCTCGGACAAAAATTTACGTGAGATCGTAGGTATGCGATTTCTCGCACTTGGCATATTTGCAGTGATATGGGGAATGAATTCTTATTTTAGAAATTGCAAAAATTGCGGACTCAGTTTTTTCCATAATGATTTTAATCCCATAGATTTCTTTTGTAAGAAGTGTTGGTTTGAATTGGAAAAATACAAAACACCGACTCAATTTAAAATCTACAAATCTCCGGAAGTTTTAGTCAGGCCACTATTTTTGTGGGATGAAAAAGAAAGTGAGGTCGGAAATCTGATCCACGGATTGAAGGGTGGAACACCTTTCGAGATTATCCGTAAGCTTTCCTTAGAAATCATTGCCAGGGAATCTCCGGCGCAGGACGCTATTATTGTGCCGGTTCCCTCGTCCAAAGTCGGGGAAAAAGACCATGCTTATCAGATCGCAAATATCATTTCTGAGGAACTGGGATTGCGGCTATGGTGCGGTCTTCGATGGGAAAATAAAAGCACGAATCAAAAGTTCCTGAAGAAAACCGAGAGGTTCGTAAGCACCATGACAAAGACCGAAAGATTACCGCCCACCAGACAAGTGATTCTCATAGACGATTTGGTGACAACGGGAGCTACGGCGACGGCTGCTTACAAAGCCATCAAAAGTCTAAATCAAATTGAAGTTTGGGCACTTGCTTGCAGGATTTGACAGATTACTGATAAAATTAACAGATATGATTTTTTCCTTTATTGCACCTTTTATAGTTGCGACCGTCGTTCTTGTCCCAAAAACAGGAGTCGAGGACAAAAAGCAACCGGAGATTTCTGAAGAAGCAGAAGCATCTGCATCTAAAGAAGTTCCTGTGATCAAGGAAGAAAAAAAAGAAGGAGTCATAACCCTCAGGAAAGCTGCGCCCAAATATAAATACATCAAAGTTGGGAAAGGAAAAAAGGCTAAGAGAAAAAAAGTTTTGATTAAAGAAGCTCCCTCCAAAACAGAATTTGACGAAGAAAATTTAGATGCCATTTACGAAAAAGAGCGTAAGTATTTCAATACAACTCGTGAAGCATTTTTTAAAAAGAAAAAAACATCATCAGGCGTTTCGGGTGCCTTAGCATCTATTCCAGCAGCAGTTGCGAATTCTATAGCGGTAAATGTCTCTGAGGCAAAAATTGCAAGAACACCAAAACCTCCTCCTCCACCGGCAAAACCTGTAATGCAAACCGCAGAGCAATTCTTGAACGTAGAAGATGCCATTCAAGAAAAAAGAAAAATCGCTGCAAAAAATTCTGAGAAATTCGAGAGACTAGAGAAGGCTGAAAAAAAATTAGCCGAACTCAAAGAAAAGAAAAAATCTAAAACAGATAAAGATAAGGCACCCTTAACAGATGCGGAAGTCAAAGATGAGCTTCAGCAAGAGATGTTGCGTGCGGTGGTCATAGAAGGCGAAGCCACAGAAAATAAGCGCGGTCCAAGTTCGTTGAAGGAAGATCCTAAAAAAATCCTTAAAAAGATCGAAACCAAATACATCACTCACTTTGTGAGAATAGATGTAAAGTCTGAGGTTACCCAGGCCCTTTTAGAGCGTACAAAAACCTATACGGGGAAGCTTTATATGGCTCCGGAAGGTCGTTTTAAGATGGATATGAAGGAGCCCAATAAGCATATGTTGCTTATGAATGGTAAAAATATCTGGGTGGTAGATTATCCTCTTGACGAGACGCAGGATAAAGTTCAAATACTACACTCTAAATCAGCCAAGAACCTGAAAAACCAAGCTTTTTTAGATATTTTTATGGGCGTTGGCAGTTTAGAAAAAAGATTTAAAATCGAGAGTTCAGATAAAAAAAATGATGAAATTACATACAAACTTATTCCAAAAGAAAAAGATGCACAAATTGAGCGAGTCGAACTCAAAGTTGACGTTCAAGCTGAGCTCATCTCCAGCATCACTTTCTGGGATTCATTGGGCAATAAAACACAGCTCAGGTTTAGCGAACAAGACTTCAGTGAAAAAGTGGACAAAGAAATCTTCAAATTTAAGCCTCCGAAGGACGCTGCCATTACCTACCTCTAGCTGCGAGATAATTTAATGATAAAAAATAGCCAAGAACAGGAATCAAACACTTCGACGCAAAAAAATGCCCAAAAAAGAAAAGTACACTTTATTAGCTTGGGTTGTCCTAAGAATTTAGTGGATTCAGAAATGATGATTGGTTCCCTCACGCAATCAGATTATGTGATCACAGACAGCGCGGAAGATGCAGAAACTATCATCGTAAATACATGTGGATTTATCGAAGACGCAAAAAAAGAATCTCTTTCTACAATCTTTGAAATGTCTCGCATGAAAGAAGATGGAAAGCTAAAACAGCTCGTAGTGGCGGGCTGCCTCACGCAACGATACAAAGAAGATCTAGTGAATGATCTTCCTGAAGCTGACGTATTCGTAGGATCTGGGGAATTCCAAAACATCGTAAAAATCCTAGACGAAAACAGATTGGATGCGACGAAGAAAAGATTCTTCAATCTTCCAACTTATTTACAACAAGAAAACACTCCGAGAGTGAACTCACAAATGCCTCATAGAGCTTACTTAAAAATTTCTGAAGGTTGTTTAAAAAGATGTGCATTCTGTGCAATTCCAAAAATCAGAGGAAACCTTCAGTCACGAACTATAGAAAATGTGGTGAACGAAGCGAAGCTTCTGGTCGCTGGCGGAGTAAAAGAACTGAATGTGATCTCTCATGACTTTACAGATTACGGTTGGGATCTTCGTAGAAAAGATCCAGAAAATATGACAAGCCCAGTAGAGCTTTTAAGAAGACTTTCGGATATTAAAGGACTTGATTGGGTGAGAGTACTTTATCTATATCCAGATGGCATCACTCCCGAAATGGTAAAATTGGTAAAAGAAAAAAATAATTTGGTTAAGTATTTCGATATGCCTCTTCAGCACATCAACAATGAAATGTTGAAGAGAATGAATCGCAAAATGACTAGAGAAGAAATTCAACAAGCGATCACAAATATCAGAACTGAAATTCCAGATGCTGTGATCAGAACTCAATTCATCGTTGGATTCCCAGGTGAAACAGAAGAGTATTTCCAAGAATTATTAGACTTTGTTAAAGAACAAAAATTCGACCGCGTTGGCTGCTTTAAATATTCTCCCGAAGAAAGCACTGCCGGCGGCAAAATGACAGATCAAATTGATGAAGATATCAAAGAAGATCGCTTTCACAGATTGATGTCACTCCAGCTTCCAATTTCCAAAAAGAAACACAAATCAATGATCGGATCTGTAATAGACGTGATCGTAGAAGGCGTGAGTGAAGAATCAGAACTTTTATTAAAAGGAAGATCATCACAACAAGCCCCAGACATCGATGGCATTGTTTACATTAACGAAGGTGACGCAAAAATCGGTGACCTCGTAAAAGTAGAAATCACCGACGCCATGGAATACGATTTGATTGGAAAAATTATTTCCGAAAATTAATCCCCACGTTGAATTACCGGATTAAATTCGAATTTCGAATATTATTTAGACTCTAAACGAAATAAATAAAACATGAATATGATTCTAAAAATGCAAATAGGATCTTTGCTTTAAGCGAAGATCCTATTTGGATGAAACTCCTAGGTCTTAGAAACCAAGGAGCAACACGAATGAAAACCTCTACACAGGTATTAATTCGTCAGATTTTGAGTTTTACTTTAATCGTTTTAAGAATTTTGTGGCTTTTGTTACAGATTTTGAATCAATTTTAGAAATTTAAAAGAGAAGTCCTAGCGTATTCAAAGACAAAGGATTGGGCTTAAACCCTAGACCACTGGTTGTTTTAAAAAAACGTGGGTCTTCGTCTTAAAGCACTACTATCTTACAAGCGCTTGGAATACGAAAAAAAGAAGCACCGAAAAAATAAACATCATGGTTGCGCGAGCAGAGAAAATCATTGTTGTTGTCCTATAAATCTAGCTGTGTGTCTTTAAAATGTATCAATGTCTTAGATAGTATATGTCCGGATAGTTTCTGCCAAGCCCATTATCATCTAATCCGTAACCAACCACATATCTGTCTTCGATGGTTTTTCCGATGTAGTCGGCTTTGATGTTGATAACTCTTCTTGCGGGCTTATCCAACAAGGTAACAATTTTCAGAGATGCAGGATCGGAAGACAGGATTCTATTCTTCAAGAAAGTCAGTTTTCTGCCGGCATCGATAACTTCTTCAACGATAATTACGTGTTTGTCTTTGATTTGAGTCGTGATGTCTTGATTGATAGTGATAACGTACTCCCCGCTTTTGCTTTTTTGGCTACTGAGGGATACAAAATCTATTCTTTGAGCCAAATTGATCTTACGGGAAAGGTCTGCGATGAATGGTAAGGACCCCTTCAGAACCCCAACAAGTACAATCGGTCTGCCTTTGTAGTCATGCTCGATTTCTTCTGCGATTCTTCCGACGATTTCGTCGATTTCATCAGCTTTTAGGTATGGAATCATGTCGTCTTTAATTTGTGACATATGGTCTCCTGGATGAGGTCTAATATTCTTGATCGTTATTATGTGATAAATGACTGTCTAAGGCTATTTCTGTCAAGCGTGTCTCGCGAGCCAACTGCAAATAGTGTTTTGCATCAGCATTCTGAGAATCTCTCATCTGAACCTTTTCCCACTCTTCGACGGCTTCATAAACGCGGTTCATTTGGTATAAGTAAACCCCAAGGCGAACTCTAGCCTCGATATTTTGAGGGTAGTCTCTTAGGAAAAGTTGAAGCTCTTGAATTGCTCTTTGTTCCTTATGGATCTTCATAAAGCATTCGGCAATTTTTAGGATCAATAATCCAGGATTGTTCGATAACTTCTTAGCCTTCATGAATTGTTCTAAAGCATCTTCAAACTTCTCGATTTGAAGGTACAAATCTCCCAGTTCCATGTGTTTTTGGGTGATCCTGTCTTCGATGAATGGATCCGATTGCATCTTTGTTTCGTTTAAACGTTCTTGGGCTTCTTCAAAGACTTCTTTTGCTTCTTCATATCTGCCCAAATCATTTAAAATGATTGATAAACCAACACTCGCATCCGTATAAGAGGGATCGATTTCTAAAGCTTTTTTGAAAGACTTGATGGCTTTATTGAATTGGCCCTTGTCATAGAAAAGAGTCGCAAGCATCTGGTAAACTTCTGGGTCTTTGTTGTTTTGAAGAATAGCTTGCTGCAAAAGAGGTTCTGCGGTTCTATAGTCGCCCTCAATAAAGCTTTCTTTAGCTTGCGCCATCATCTCGCGATATCCGGTGCGGTTATCACTATATGCCATATTTACTCTTCACATCGCTAATCTGGTCGTTGTTATCGCTCGTTGGGAACTTTTTAGAAAGTTGTTCCAATAAGCTCTTTCCTTTTCCCACTTCACCAATTTCCAAAGCACTGATGGCACCTTTGAGGTAAGCTTCCGAAGTCAATTCTGCAGGAGCAGGCATCTTCGTGAGATTCTCAAAGCGTCTCATCGCACTTAAGTACTTTTCTTTTTTAAAATACCAATTGGCAATGTACGATTCTTTTTTAGCAAGCATATCTTGGGTGGCTTTTTTCTTTTCAGCCGCAGTTTTTGCAAAATCAGTTCCCGGATACTTATCAAGAACTATATTGAACTCTTGGATAGCTTGAACACCTTTAGACAAATCGCGATCAATCGTCGTTGGCAATTGATTGAAGTAAGAAAGTGCCAATTGCAAACTCACGTAAGGAATTTGCGGATGATTCGGATATAAGTATTTAAAGTTCGAATAAGAAAGCGCCGCTGATGCAAACTCTTCTTTTTTAAAATAAATATCAGCGATTCTTAAATCTGATTCTTTTGAATATTGTGAGTAAGGGAATTTATTTTTAATTTCGTCGTAACGTCTAAGAGCTTCTTCGTAGCGTTCATCGTCTTCATACTCTTTGGCTTCTTTGAAAGCTTTTTCTGCTGAATTCACATCGATGGGATCTGGAGTTGAGCAGGAAACTACTGCTAGCGATAACAATAATGTTGTTAAAAATACTTTGAAAAAGTTCAGTCGCATAAAACTCCAATTGTTCGGTACCGATTCGACGTAACGATTTTATACGCGATGAGTTTTTAATGTCAAATCTTATGCCCTAAATTTGATCAATTGATCATAAATTGTATAGAAGATGAGTTTGAGAACGCTAGCTACAGGAACAGAGATGATCATGCCCAAAACACCCATGACATTTGCTCCAATAATGAACACAACAATCACAGTTACTGGGTGTAAATTCACAGTTCTAGCTACCACAAGTGGGATGATAAATACGATATCTACTAGTTGCGCGATAAAATAAACCATCGACATCAAAAGTACATTCAAGGAAGGTTCTTGATTGATAATGGCAATAATAAAAGCAGGAACCGCACCAATGAATGGGCCCACGTAAGGAATGAGGTTCATCACCGTGGCAAAGATTGCCAAGAATAAGGCATAAGGAAATTGAAGTATCGTTAAGCCAATCCAAACAACAATTCCCACAATAAAGGCTTCCACCAATCTTGCGCGAATAAAATCTCCAAGTTGAAGGTTAATTTTATGACTCAGAGAAAGCGCCATTTCGAAAACATTATTTGGAAATAGAGAGAGTAAATTTCTAGAGATTTTTCTGCCGTCTTTAAGCATGAAGTAGCAAAAAATCGGACCTAGTAAACAAACAGTCAAAAATTGTTGAGCAAACTTTGGAGCATTTTGTAAAAATCCAGTGACACCACTTTCGGCAAGCCTTGCGATATTTTCACCAATATCATATTTGAAAACGTAAGGGATAAAGTCCTTCAGTTGATTTTCCCATTTTTGAATAAGAAAAGTCACACCCTCAACATACTTAGGCATTTCCAATCGTAGTTCACGAATTTGTTCTACAACGAGAGGAATCGTAATGAAAACAAGTGCCGTCGTTAAAGCCAATAAAGTAAAATAGGGAATAAGAATAGCAGAATTTCTGCTCATCCCCATGCGCTCAAGATATCTTACGATCGGAGTGATGAGATAGGTCGCACCAAAAGCCAGCACAAAAGAAATAAGCATGTTCTCAACAATTAAAACAACTGTAGAAAGTAAAACCAATGTGAATAAGACAGCGGCAAGCCTTAGTAGGCGCTCACGCTTTATTAGTGTGGGTAGTGCTTTCATTTCCTCTATGTAGCTCCGTAAGCATCTTCATTTCATTTCTAAGTTGCGAAATTTTCTCTGTTGTAGATTTAAGTCTTTTTCCTACGACCTCAGCGAGACTCATTGTGATTTTAGCGCCGATGGAAGGATGACCTTGCAAGATAACATTGAGGTCAGGCTTAAAGAAACCAATCAATACGGAATCTTCCGATGCCGTCGCATGAGCGGTTCTTTTTCCGTGATCTTCCACCAGAGAAAGCTCTCCAAAAAAATCGCCTTTTTTTAGTTTTGTAATCAGAACTTCACTGAATTTATCATTAGCACTTGCTGTAACATCTTCAAGTTCCACGACCGAAATATCTACGGCACCCTTTGCGATGATGTACATTCCGATCCCGATTTCACTTTGTCTGAAAACAGTTTCACCCGCTCTGTAGTGTCTTTCATGAATTAGTTCTTCGACAATGCGAATTTCTTTTTTAGTTAAAGAGCTAAAAATTTTATTTTGATGAAGAAGATTGGAAATTTTTTGAGATTTCTCTTCTTTCTTAAAAATATTTTCCCAAAGGAGATTGATCATAAAGCGTTTGCCTCAAAATGTATTTGTCACAAAAAGTTGATCGCGTGCAGCCCATCCCACGCGTCCCGTTGGATCTTCTATCTTATACCATTCAGCTTCTTTGTCACGAATCAACACTTCTGTTCCCTCTGGGATTTCAAATAGAGTTCCATATTCTGCATTAGGACCCGTTTTAACTTCAGCGAGCTTTACAATTGTGGTTGCCTTTGTTGTAACAAGATCCTTAAAACTAAAGAAACTCACAACGCCCAAACAAACAGTAATCACCAAAAATAGAATCGGCTTTGTTCCTAAAATAGGAGTAGCCTCGTCGTTTGCGAAGGCCTTCCTTTTTGCGCCCAAAAACTTAATAAACATAAACCCAGAAACAAAAAGACTGAGCAAAAAGAACGGCCAAATCATGTTGAATGAAAGGTGGTCCACGATGAGCTTTTCCAACCAGACCCAAGTAGAATCAGTAGTTTTTGCTAAAGGCTTTGCAGACATTTGACTCACAGCAAAATCAACTGCTTGCCTAGCCTCATTTAATTGCGGATTAATCGATAGCGCCTTGCGCCAAAGACCTATTGCTAGACCTGTTTTTCCCAGCTTGTACTCGGTCAGACCTAAATTGTATATTAGATAACTGTTGTGAGTGTGGGATTTGAGAGCCTCCTCGATTGTGGTTCGAGCAGCTTCAAAGTCATTACTTTGATAACTTTTCTGATAATTATTGAAAGCAGAACTTGGATCACCCTCTGCTGCAAAACAAATATTGGAAGTGCCTGCTGATGTTGTCAGATAAAATAATACGAACGCAATTTTCATCAAAGTTGTTTTCATCATTCACACATTTTAAAAGGGCTTCGGCTCTGTGATCAAGAAGTATTAGGTACAGAAAAATAAATGAATTTTTATCGGAAAGGACAGAGGCTATGTCGGGCGGTTTATTAGGGAATGATTTATGGGAATCAAAAAAAATTGACGATTTATTGAATCAAGCAGTGAAGGAAGTTTCTGCTATCAGCGAAAAGATTGATGGCGTCAGAGAACCTAATCCCAAATTTACAGAGAGCGCAAAAAAAACTATGGATACCGTAGGCCAAATGAGAGGCCGTCCATTATTTTATCCCTACATTGGAAGCGGGATTGGAAGAGGTCCTTACACAGAAGTTGAAGACGGAAGCGTTAAGCTGGATTTGATCAATGGTATTGGGATTCATCTGATGGGACATTCGCATCCAGGCGTAATCAAAGCCACACTTAAAGGAGCTTTGAGCGATATCGTTATGCAAGGTCATTTAGAGCCAAATCGTGAATACGTGGAATTCCATGATCGAATCACAAAGCTAGCCGCAAAAAATTCAAATCTTAAGCACGCTTGGATTACAACATGCGGAACAATGGCCAATGAAAATGCTCTCAAGATGGCTCGCCAAAAAAATTCTCCAGCGAGAATGATCTTAGGATTTAAAAATGCATTTGCTGGAAGATCGACATTGATGGCAGAACTTACGGATAACCCGGCCTACAAGCAAGGTCTTCCGGATTACAATGAAGTTCTAAGAGTTCCTTACTACGATGCAAAAAACCCAAAAGAAAGTTCTGAAGAGGCACTGAGAGTCGTAAAAGATCACGTAGCAAAGCATGAAAAAAACATTTCTGTATTTAGCTTTGAACCCATGCTGGGTGAGGGCGGATATATTTACGCTCCAAAAGAATTCCTCATTCCAATTTTTGAATTCTTAAAAGAAAAGAAAATTGCAATCTGGGCTGATGAAGTTCAAACCTTCACGAGAACAGGAGAATTATTCGCTTACGAAACTTTAGGCATCGGGAAATATATAGATCTGTGTACAATCGCAAAGACTGCACAAGTGGCGGCAACACTTTACACGGCGGAATACAATCCGCAACCGGGTTTGATAGCGGGAACGTTTGCTTCTAGCTCGGGATCTCTAGCAGCAGGAAATGAAATCTTAAGAATTTTAACAGAAGAAAATTATTTAGGACCAAACGGGAAGATTGCAAGCATCCACAAGAAATTTATAGCGATGTTGAATGATTTAAATCAAACAACGTGCAAAGGATTATTGCGAGATGCAGGTGGTTTAGGGTTGATGATTGCTGTGACGCCGCTTGATGGCAATAAAGATAGAGTAGGAAAACTACTTCAAGTTCTCTACAAAAACGGTCTTATGAGTTTTGGGTGTGGAAAAGATCCATTGAGATTGAGGTTCCTAATTCCTGCGGTAATGCAAGATAAGGACATCGAGGTAGCAAAGAAAATTCTAGAAAAATCCATCTTAGAGTGTGCCTCCTCCTCCTCCTAATACATTGTCGTTCGTGGGCGGCGCTAGGTGGCCGGTAATAATAACTCGTCGTGAGACGATAACTGATCGAGGTGTTTATGTCCTATATCCTAAGAAGCGTAGAAGAGCGCGACGTTCGTGATTTGCAAGTGTTGAGTTCGCAATTTACGATGATCAATCTTCCAAATGATGCAAAGGTGTTGGCGAGAAAAATCGAAAAGAGCCAAAATTCTTTTGCGGGACTTATTAAAAATAATGCGGAAGCAGAATATATTTTTGTGGTAGAAGACACAGAAACAGAAAGAGTTGTTGGGAGTTCATTAATTCTTGCAAAGCATGGAACCAAAGAGGAGCCACACTTTTATTTTAAAGTGACAAAGAAAGAACATTTCTCGAGTGACTTAGGAATCGGATTTGTGCATCAAGTTCTAAAACTCGAAGAGGAAGCCAACGGACCTACGGAGATCGGCGGTCTTTTGGTGGACAGTGAGTACCGGAGGGATCCCGAAAAAATTGGTAAACAAATTTCTCTGGTGAGATTTTTGTTTATGGCAATGTATCCTGAAAGATTCGAATCAAAAATTTTATGTGAACTCTCTCCGCCACAAATGGCCCAAGGTAAAAGTGAATTCTGGGAAGCGATGGGAAGAAGATTTACTGGGCTGCCATACCAAGAGGCGGATAAACTCAGTCATAGATATAAAGAATTTATTCATAGCTTGTTTCCGAAAGAAGAAATCTACACGTGTGTTCTTTCATCTGCTGCAAGATTTGTTTTAGGCAGAGTGGGTGATGAGACAAGACCTGCCCAGCATCTATTGGAAAAACTAGGATTTAAATATTTAAACGAAGTCGATCCATTTGATGGGGGTCCGCATTTTGGAGTGGTTACCAATGAGGTTCCACTCATTAAAAATGCAAAACATTTGGAAGTGTCTTCTCGTGATCAAGCGGAATTTAAAAATTATGGCTTAGTTGGATTTATGAGAGACGGGAAATTTTTGGCTAAGCATACCGCTTATCATCTAGATGGTGATCGTATTGTGTTACCAGGAACAACCAAAGAAATTTTAAAACTTAGCGCAAATGATAAAGTTTGTTTAACTGAAATAGTATAGGAAGAGTTATGTCAGAGAATCTTTACCGCGGCGATTACATTAACAAAGAATTTATGATTCCGGCTAAGCCTGATGGCGAAGTGAAAGACATTTCTCCGTCTGATAAAAAAGACCTGATCATGACATTCGAATATGCTTTTGATCATGTGAATAAAGCTGTAGAGGCAGCGAAGAAAGCTTTCCCGCATTGGGCAGGGCTTTCGCTTCAAGAGCGCACGCACTATCTAACAAGACTAAAAGAAGTTTACACAGCTAGAAAAAATGATTTAGCAGAAGCTATTTCAAGAGACATGGGAAAACCATTATGGGAAGCGCTGACGGAAGCTCAAGCTATGATTGGGAAAATTGATATTACGCTGAATGAGTCTATGAAGCTTGTAGCGACTCAAGAATTTGAAAATGCCCTACCTGGAGTAAAAGGTGTTGTTCGTTTTAAACCTCGCGGAGTGATGGCGGTTCTTGGGCCCTTTAATTTTCCAGGACATTTACCTAATGGACACATTATTCCAGCATTGATTACGGGAAATACAGTTGTATTCAAACCTTCCGAACAAACTCCTTTTGTTGGCCAGATTATGGCAGAAATGTTTCACCAGGCAGATTTTCCGCATGGTGTTTTCAATATGGTACAAGGTTTGGGAGAAACTGGCCGAAGATTGGTGGCGCATGAACTTGTGGATGGAATTCTCTTTACCGGTTCCTACGATACAGGATTAAAAATCAAACAAGAAACCATGACTCATTACTGGAAGATTTTAGCTCTTGAGATGGGCGGGAAAAATGCTTCATTAGTTTGGGATGATACGGATCTTGATAAGGCAATTTATGAGAATCTTCAAGCTTCGTTCTTAACTACGGGACAAAGATGTTCTTGTACAAGTCGTTTGATCCTTCATAAAAATATTTATGATCAATTTATGGATAAGTTCTATAAAGCGGCAAAAAAATTAACGATCGGTCACTGGAAGGACAACACTTTCATGGGGCCACTCATCAATGATACTGCAGTAGAAAATTATTTAAGATTTCAAGGGATTGCAGTTAGAGAAGGAGCAGAATGCTTGATGCGAGGGAAGGCTCTCGATAAAGAGCTTAATGGATCTTACGTGACACCAAGTATATATCTAATTGATAAGCCTTCTGAAAAATCAGTTTATCAAAAAACAGAAATTTTTGGCCCAAACTTAGCAGTTTATAAAACCGATGATTTTGATCAATCGTTAGAACTGATCAACTCTACGGGCTATGGATTAGTGACTTCGATTTTCACTAAACAAAAAGAACTTTATGATAAATTAAATCAGCAAGCTCGTGTAGGTTTAGTGAACTGGAATAGAGGAACTATTGGTGCAAGCTCACGCCTACCGTTTGGTGGAATGGACAAGTCTGGAAACGATAGACCGTCGGCTCACTTTGCCGTTCAGTATTGCACGGTACCGGTAGCAAATCTGGAGGACCCAACTCCATTTGATGCGTCTAAGCTTCCTCCGGGCTTAGAGGTGATTTCTTGAAGTTTATCAAAATTTTGTTAGCCACGGTATTTGTAGGTGCGTTGTTTGTAACGACTTATCTGTATTTTCAGCTGAAACCAAGATCGGGTCAGTCCGAAAAAATTCTTATCGAAGTAGAGCCCGGTCCTTTCAAAAATGTGATCGATGATCTTCACGAAAAGAATGTGATTCAAAATAAACGCCTGTTCTCAATCATTGCGACTTTTACAAAAGCGGACCAAAAAATCAAAATGGGTGAGTACGAAATCACAACAGATATGTGGCCTCACGAAATTTTAACCATCCTTGTTAGTGGAAAGAGTGTTCAAAGATCTTTTACAGTTCAAGAAGGGTTAAACATCTTTGAAATTGCGCAAACTTTTGAGCTCAACAAAATCACTACGGCAAAGCAATTTTTAAAACTGGTTAGAGATCCCAAGTACACAGAGCAATTGATTGGATTCAAAGCTTCATCGCTAGAGGGTTACTTATATCCAAATACGTATTTTTATACTAAGGGGATGAGTCTAGATAAAATCATTCGCATGATGGTGGATCATTTCAATAATGTTGTGTCCGAGATTGCGCCACAACTTCAAGAAGATAAAGCTTTGCGCCACAAAATGGTAATATTGGCGAGCATGATTGAAAAAGAAACCGGAGCTCCGGAAGAGCGTCCCACTATTTCATCGGTATTTTATAATCGCATGAAAAAAAATATGAAGTTTCAGTCTGATCCTACAATCATGTATGGCATTGCCGTTCAAAAGGGCTTTATGTCGAACAACATTAGAAAATCTGATATTCTTGCTAAGACTCCATACAACACGTACACAGTTCCAGCTCTTCCTATTGGTCCCATCGCAAACCCAGGAAAAGATGCGATCTTGGCAGCGCTTAAGCCGGAAAAGACAGAGTATTTATTTTTTGTGAGCATGAACGAAGGTAGACATTATTTCTCGAGAACCTACCAAGAGCATGATGACGCCGTAAAAAAATATCAAAAAGACCGCAGAATGCGCGAAGGCAAATCTTGGCGCAATCTCAAGAAGTAAATCTTTAGAAAATTTGGTTATTCGATATTCATCTTTTGTTTGATTTGGGCGACTTCTACTTTGTCTAGGTTTGAGCAATGTAAGAAGTGCGATACTTTATCGCTTAGGCACTTTGAGTGGTTTCTAATTCCACCGCAAGAAAGTCTATTGTCGTAGCATTTTTTAACTTGGTTTCCACCGAATTTTTGATGAAGAGAGAGAAGTTCTAAATCCAATTGTCCCTCTGCGATTTCTTCAGGAGTAACTTCAACGGTTGCTGCAGAGACAGAGGCAATTCCTCTCTCGACTTCTGTGGATTTCCCGACCTCATAGAATTTATAAACGCCCAGAACTGATACAATAAAAAGTAACATAGTGATCTTGTTTTGTTCAGCAGCGTTTTTCATGAATATTGATCGGACAAAGGTCTTAGGACCTTTAGAGATTTCAAGCACCTTTAGAGATTTTCGAGAGAAATCTTCTGATTTACGAGAGTAAAGCTCTTTGTATTGCTGTCGAACTTTATGACATTTAAGTGTGCGCTAAGATTATTATCAAAGCCTGGAACTATAATTTCACTCATAGGATCGTCATCGATATTGATGTAAGCAAGATTAGTGGCGTTCCCGCCCAGTAAAAAATAACCTTCGTATTTACTGCCAGTATCAATTTGAGACACAAGTTCATAATTGTATTGATTAATGATTTTATAGATTTCCACCATAATTTTATTACTGATTTTTACCTTCATAATTTGGTAAGGCTCAGAATTGGTGTCTGGAGTGAATACAAGAATAGAGAGAACTTTTCTGTCCAGTTGTAGTGACGGAAATATCAAAGCGGAATTGAGTGACAGAATGTAAACAGCAAGTATTAAGAAGCCCACAATAAAAAAGAATGTTTTTTTATAAGCGGTTAGCTTTAAAATATTTGTCTTCAGCATTTTTAGTAAAATCATCACTTGTCTCACTTAGTACCTTAAGTTTATTGTATGACATATGAAACCACAAGACCTTTACAAGCTGATTGAATCTAGAAAATCCATTCGAAAGTACAAAAAAGATCCCGTACCTCAAGATGTACTAGAGAGAATCCTCAACGCCGGAATGCATGCCCCATCTGGAAAGAACAAGCAGAACTGGAGATTCTTTGTGGTTCAAGGGAAGAAAAAAGACGAATACCTGAAATATTCGCAAAAAAGCTGGTTAGGTATAAAAGATATTCTTCAAAAGACACTTAAGCCTTCTCTATATGAATTCACAGAAAGATTCTTCTATACTCTTGGAGATGCGCCCGTACACATCTTTTGTTACTCATTGAATGATCCAGAAGAGCGTCACTACACAAGTATTGGTAGTGTCTATATGGCTGTGGAAAACATGATTTTAGCGGCGGTGAGTGAGGGACTTGGAACTTGTCCCATGGGAGCACCACTTGAGATTAAAGATGATGTGGATAAATTTTTAGGAATTAAAGACATTGCTGTTCCTGCGGGAGCGGAATTGGAACTTTTGTGTGGACTTGTTTTGGGTTATCCCGATCATGAACCACCGAAGGCCCCAAGACAGGTTGAGGGAAGAGTAACTTACTTAGGGTAATTCTTCCGCTTCGGTCTTACAGACGTAACAAATCGTGTAGAACGAAGAAAAGGGCACGCCATCATCTCTAACGCCGCGGTAATGTCCTGAGGCGGTTTGATGGCAGTTGTATTTTGTAGAAAGATTTTTGTTTAAAATTAGGGTCTCCTGGGCGCGCTCGCAGTTGAAATTATTTTCTCGAAAAAAATCTTGATTTACCAACTTGCATTTTCCATTTGGAACCTCGAGCTTTAGATTAGAAGAGGCTTTGAATATGTTAAAGGAACCCACTTCACTTTTGAGAGGAAGTGTACATTCCTTGCTCTGAGCTAAGGAACCGAAAGAAATCATAATGATTAAAATATATTTCATAAACACCACCATCTAAAAATTATTATATCAAAAATTAAAGACTCCATAGCGAGAGTTGTAAATTGGATAGGTACGTCAAATTTCTTTACAGAGTTCCTTGTGGTGTAAATCAATATACGCTCTAATGAGTCCATTAAGGGGGATTTATGAAATATATTTTAGTTCTTACGGTAACGTTTTTTGCACAATTTTCAGTTGGGGGAACCATCGTTTTGGTAGAGACAAATAAGGGAAATTTCGAAATCGAATTGAATGATGAGAAAGCTCCAGTTTCATCAGAGAATTTTTTAAAGTATGTAGACTCAGGTTTTTATAACGGCACAATCTTCCACAGAGCAGTCAAAAATTTCGTCGTGCAAGCGGGAGGATTAACCTCGGACATGCAGGAGAAAGAAACATTAGCTCCTATCCCAAGCGAAGCCAAGAATGGTTTAAGTAATCTTAAGGGCACATTAGGAATGGCAAGAACAGCAGACATTAATAGCGCCACTTCACAATTCTACGTAAACACTAAAGACAACACGGGACTGGATTACTCTTCAACAAAAGCAGGATACACAGTCTTTGGAAAAGTGATCAGCGGTTACGAAGTGATTGAGGTCATCGAAAATTCTCCGGTTCATTCCGTGGATGGATACGATGATGTCCCTCAAGAAGCAATTGTTATAGAGAGCATGAAGAGAAAGTAAATGCGTATACTTTTTCTTATACACATAGCAACACCGCGGCGGTGTTGCTATGTGTCTTTGGTCTTTGGAAATCAAATCGATCATTTTTTCTGAACTTTAATGACTCGGTCCTAATTCCAAGACATTCCCCATGGATACTGAGCTAATTGTGGGCTAAACAACATCTGACAACTTCCACTTTCTAGCATATTAATTGCAAATTAACTGAAGTATATAAGAACAGTATTGATTAAAGCCACTTGTTCAATGATCAAAACTTGTTTGAAAAAGAGCTGGTCATTGATCGGCGTTTTTTATGACGTTACATTTCGCCCGCGGCGAAGCTCTGCGATGGCAGTAATTGGATTATTTTAAATTTTGCTTTAAATATTCTAAAAGTAGATTTGATTTTTCAACTCTTCCCATCAGATGGTATGCCTTGGCCCAAACTGCGGGGCTGCCAACTGGAACTTCTTCCCATTCTTTTATGACTAGTGTTGGGACGTTGAAAACTCCTGAGCTTGTGCGGATCGCAAAGCCGCCGATGAGATCAATCGATGTATTTTCTATTTTGATTACGCATAAATATTTTGAAGGAAATAATTCTGTTGGAGGCTTTACTTCATAATTGAGACCTTTAAGCAAAGGCTCAACAGTTTCCCATTCTGCGTCTGTCGTAAGGTCCCAATCGCGCACATCTTTTACCAACCCTAAGCAAGCCATCAATCCGCTGCCTCCCAAAGCATGCTTAATGCCCGCCTTCTTTAAGCGAGAAGAAATTTCTTTCAATGCGGAGAAATCCGGAGTTTGCATGTATACCCTTACCACTTTCAATTATTTTTTATTTTTTGAAATTGCAGTATCATAACGAATGTCCTCCGCTCGCTCCCGCGATCATAAGATTTGTTTTTTCAACCAATCGGACATTCTAGAAATAATATCTTTATTCGTGAATCGGCTTCGTGACCACCAAATGCCATATTTACTCTGGCCTCCTGGTTTTTCGCGAATGATGTAGAGTTGCTTAGTCTCCACTTCGTCTTTGACGACATAACGAGGTAGCAAGCACCAACCGAAACCACTTAAGCAGGCGGCGCGAGCAGTAGATATGTCATTAAAGTACGCTGCAATATTAAGTTTATTTTCATTCTCTGACTCTGAAAAAATCTTGTCAGGATAAAGACGCTCACAGGCCAAGTGAGGGGTTTGGTAGAGCCCGTGGTTTTCAATCATAGTTTTATATTTTTTAAGAAACGATTTTGAAGCGACGGCAACAATTGGTTCTGAAATGAGTTGCTTGTAAGCTAATTGCGGATCAGAGGGTCTGTCGCAATCAATTCCAATATCAATCTTGCCATTCAAAAGTGCTTCCTCAGTTCCGTTTTCAAAAGTGTAAAGAGAGAGTTTTGTATTTGGAAAGAGTTCAACAAGTGTCGTGAACTGTGGCGCCATGACTCTGGCTGCAAACTCACGGTTCGTTCCAATTCTTAAAACAGATTGAAGTTCTGCAAGCTGAGTTTGAACGCGGATGGAGTCTCGTGTTTGACTATTGAGTCTTCGGCCAATTTCTGTGAGTACCCATCGTCCATTTCTTTTTTCTATGGCTGGATATTTCTCGCTGATGCGAGCCAACTGCCGGGATACACCTGAGGCATCTTTGCGGAAAGCCTGTGCCGTCGCCTCAATAGTTAATGCCTCTTCTAGCTCCAAAAGAAGCTCACAGTCGGAAGAGGAAAGTGGAAAACGATTTTTTTGCATGAGGCCCCCTAATAAATCTCAAAGTACTAGATTTTGTGAAAATCGCAATAAAGTTATGCATTATTTGCAATTTACTCATAATGCGCATTCAAATAACAATGGTTTAAGTCGGTGAGTGATCATCGACTATAACAATAAGGGGGATATATGAAGAAAAGCCAAACGATTTTGAATGTGGGGGTCACTATGCTAACAACATTAGGTGCCGCTTCGGTGTTTGCCGAGAATTTGCCGGTACCGCGAGCTCACGACATTCAGCCAATGGCTGGTAACTGTGCCATTGGGCCATTTCCGCAGACGGATAAAGCAGGACCATACAACGCACATTGTGCTGTACTTACGGACGGCGAGAAATGTTTAGCTGTAATTAAGCAATACATGAGCAGTGAAGGAGTTTTGAAAAAAGTCAGTTTAGGTGAAGAAGAAAAAGTCGCTTATTGTTTAGAACATTTCAAAAATGAGATCTTAGGAGAAGAATAAAAAATGGTTATCCAAGAATCGGAAGATTTTGATTTGTCAGAGTCCGCTTATCAAAGGGTGATTTCTAAGCTTGAAAGAAAGCCTGAGATCTTCACTTTTGAGTCAGATCCGCTCTTGGCTTCTTTAATAGCCTGTCTTGGAATACAATTTGATCTTGGTAAAAAAGATTGGGACCGGTTGAGCGCTCCCCTCAATGTAAAAATTGGGGGAGCTTCTAATTTATGGAAATCCAAACTAATTAGTTTTAAAGATGAGATTGGTCTTTGTTTATGGTCTTCTGAGATTGATGAATTTAAACCTGACCATATTGATCTTAAATATATTCTTCATCCTCTCTCACTTGACGAAAATCACAAACTCAGTCGTTTAATTATTTTTCCAAATCTTATTGCTCAACATTATAGAAAACTTGGCATCAATTTGGTTATCGTCAAAAAATGGGCCTTAAGTTCTTTTCTTGCAGAAGCAAAAAATACAACCAACTATCTACTGACTAATGAACTTGAGATGACCAATGGTACGCCTTTAATTCAGGCTCAACTCATGGCCACCAATCAGCTGGCCTTCCAAGGTACACATGATTTAGCGGATCATCTCTTGGGGGCAAATCGATTTGGGTTAGAGCGCAACCAAAGCTTTTACGCCCTCATTCATGACAAAATGGAAAAAGCTCTTTTACAGGAGCACTCTAGACCAAACATCATGCGGGTTTTGGCTTACCTCATGGGCGTGATACTTGACGATATGGCTCAACCCATTTGGTATAATTCAGAAAAACATTATCAAACTCTGAAAAAAGCATTAAATAATTTTGAAAACTTAGAAAAATTTTCTTCAGACAAAGCAGACCTTTCTCTTCCGCCATCATTTCACGCCCTCGTTTCAGTCCTAAGGGATAATAAATTTAATGCTGAGCCTGGCGAGGCATACGATAATTTTATTAAGAGCCTTTGTTATCTATGTCTATAGTTGTTTTATATAAATAAACGACATTTTGATTTTGTAAAAATAGCTCTTATGGGGCAATTTTTGTCCCAATATGTTTCATGAAAATTTGGAAAAAACTAAATACTAGTTTATGTTCGCTCAAGTTTAATAGGATTCTTGGGAGCTGTAATCACCAAGTATCTAGTTTTTTAACAAAGATTACTTTTTATAAGGAGACTAATGTGAAAACTTTAATCTTATCCTCTCTCTTTTCTTTATTATTACCTTTGTCTGCAATGGCGAATAACCTGGCTCTTCCCGAAAGCACAAGCGCTTTGACTTTAAAACTCGAAGCTCTAGCCACATGCAATTTTACTGGGATGAATGGGGAAATTACAGAGACTGCAGACGAAATTCAGGTATATATCGAAGTAACAGAGTTTACGAAAAAAGGATGCTTTGACAAGAGACAAGTGTCTGATTCAGTAAAAATAAAGTTATCGTCTAAGCAAGCGAATTCCGGAAAAAATATAGTGATCAAGTCAGATGATCAGTCTGTAAATTTGGTTGGAGTTGATTTTAATAACTAAGAATTTTTTATGGATCTAGGATAAAATTATGAAGAAGACATTATTTTTTCCTAAGCATAGCAACACCTTCGTGGTGTTGCTATGCTTCCTCTATAATTCGGAATTTAGAAATCATTTTTATTTTCACAAAGAGTTTGTTGGATTGCTTATTTTCGGATTTTGATTCGTTATTCGGACACAGTTCATTCTCATAAACAATCCATTGATTTATACCTAGGCTCTTAAAATGCAAGAAGGAAACCTGCTTAGCAAGTTCCCTCCTTGGATGAACCTCATTTGTTCCACAAACAAAGGAGGTCCGGATGAATAAACGACAAAAACAACTGTTGGTTATTCTTCGGCATATTTTAGGGATTATTAAATCTGTCCTTTGGATAGTTTTTATAATATTATTACTTTAAATAAATAAAACTATAATTACGACAAGAGGCCTTCTGTCTTCTAAACGAAGAATACTCTTCGTTTGTCATTGTATCGATATTCGAAAAATAAAGTTCTTGAATTTGAATTGGCAGTTCAAGCATCTGCGCATGAACAATTTTTTTTAAATTGAAAAAATATTTATGAGTATCTTCATCGTGAATGTATTGGCCATGATCGATCTCGGTGCATTTTATTAACTTCATCGCGACATCTTCATCAACTTCAAAGCTTTTATATTGAATATGTGGCCCAACATAAACTGAAATTAAAGGTGAACGAGACTCTTTGGTAAATTGCTCAAGGCCGATCTTTGTAATTTTATTCTCAACCCCTCGCCATCCGGCATGAAGTCCCATAATCCATTTATTGTGCTGGTCATAGGCTAAGATAGGTAAGCAGTCTGCGGTTTGGATCACCAAGCCCAAGTTCTTTGTAGCAGTATAGTGACCGTCGGCTTGGTGCAGTTCATCGGTATACCTATCAAAATGAACAACTTTATTTCCATGGACTTGCTTTAAGAATTGGAATTGAATGCTTGGGAAAAAAGAAAAGTGTTCCTTTTCGAAATGTTTATTTCCAAAGAATAAGAAAACTTGATCATTTTCGTAGTATTGTCCGTAAACCTTACCATTCTTATCAAATGTCTTAAGACTTATGAGCATTGATTCCTGCCTCTTCGTAGAGCGGCACTAAGTCGCTCGGAACAGGTGAAGTGAAATACATTTTTTCTTGGGTAGTGGGATGTACGAATCCCAATTCTTTTGCGTGGAGAGCAATCCTGGTCATGCTATCGATAAAACTCTTCACGGCATGAGATTTTACATTTCTTTGTCTGTTCTTTGAGCCATAAGAAATATCGCCAACGATCGGATGTTGTTTCTCTGAAATGTGAACACGGATTTGATGAGTTCTTCCGGTTTCTAACTTTACTTCTAGCAAAGTGAAGCCACGAGGAGAGTATTCAATTTTTTTAAAGTTAGTGATGGCAATTTTTCCTAGAGAGTTATCTGGATTTTGGTGTTTCACAGAAGCGTATCTTTTTCTGTCATTAGGATGTCTCGCAAGGTAAGTCGTGATTTTCCCTTCTTTGTCTTTTACTTCGCCAAATACTAAAGCCCAATAGATTCTGTGAATGCTTCTGTCTTTGAATTGTTTTGCTAAGGCTTCATGAGTTTGATTGTTTTTTGCGACGACGAGTAATCCACTCGTTTCTTTATCTAGCCTATGTACAATGCCGGGCCTGTTCTCGCCAAAGCCCATAGATAAATCTTTTGTATGGTGGATGAGCGCGTTCACCAGTGTGTCTTGCGCATGTCCGTGAGCTGGATGAACAACAAGATTTGCAGGTTTATTCAGAACCAACAAATCTTTATCTTCAAAAAGAATTTCCAGATTTAATTCAAAAGGAATTAAGCCTGTCTCAACTCGTTCTTGCGGAAGAGAGATTAAAAATTTATCTCCGCTTTGAGTTTGGTATGAGGATTTAACATTTTTTTCTCTGCCTGCAGAATCAATCAATTTCACTTTATCTTTATCGATAAGTTGTGCAGCCTTGGATCTTGAGCCAATGAGTGGGTGAGAAGATAAAACCTTATCTATTCTTTGATTGATTTTATCTTCACCAATGATGATTTCGAACGAATTAGAATTCTCCACGGGATTCAGTATATAGCTTCATATATGATTCACACACTTCTTTTGTGTTTAATTCTAAGATTTGTGCAATTTGCTTCACATAGCTACGTACGAATACAGCCGCAGGGAGTGCGTCAAAGTCATTGGCCTCAATCGCGATCAAATGATGAACCCCAATGCAGGTTTTGTTGGCGATGTAGTTTAAGGAAACATTTTTCTTAAGCCTGATTTTCTTGATCAATAAGCCATCAAAGAAGTTAGTGTTGAGAAGTTCGTTCTCAAGTTCTGCTCCGATATCAAAACTATCATCTGTTTCAAACTGAAATTTTTCTTTAGGAGCATCAGTTTTCAGTGAATGGATAAATTGAGTTTGGCTTTTCATTTTTTTAACCAGAATGTTGTAAGCCTCTTCGACCCATCCTCTTAATTCTACGGCTTCTTCGGATCCGAATGAATTTGCGAACTCCGGATTTTCAGGTGAATAGATCTGACAAGCCTTCTTGTAGGCTTGTTCAATTTCTTCAAGCGATGCCGACGGAGTAACACCTAAAATTTCATAATATTGTAAATCGAGTCTTTGATTCATAGCTACTTCCCCACTATTCCATGTTTATCTGAATCTTTTTTGCCTGCTATACATGACCTATAGCCCCTAATCCTTGGGCTTGATATATTCTAACACTATAAAAACGAATGAAAACAACTACTTTACTCTTTGAACCAAAGTCCAGCCAAGACCATAGTCTAGTCCAGAACCAAAAGCGACTAAGCGCCTTTTGGTTTTAGTTTTTCTTCTGGGGAAGAAAGTCGTACGTAAAGAGGCTCTAGGGCTTCCCAGCTGATCGGTTTTTTGGAATCTTTGCTGAGTAGAGCAAGCTGATTGAGGTGAACGGCAGAGGGAATATCGTTAAAAGTCTTAGGTCTTTTGATTTCTAGAGAGGAATCAATTTTATCTTTGTAATATTCAAAGGCATCACCCACAAATAGAGTGTTCGGTTGTTTTAATAGGTCATTGAGCTTGAGAGCAGAAGCCACTTCGATTTCACCCGCCGGCATCCAGTTATTCCCAGCACTCACAAACTTACCCACATAACAAAGCTCACTGTGTGCATTGATTGCGACAAGAAGCTTTTGATCATCGAGGGAGGCGCCCTGAGCAATGGTTTCTAAAGAATTAAAAGTGTAGATCGGTTTATGAGTAAAAAACCCTAGGGTCTTTATCGTATTGATAGAGATTCGAATTCCCGTAAAGCTGCCAGGCCCAACATTCACCGCGTAGGCATCGATATCTGATTGCTTGAGATTATGATTTTTTAGAGCTTTGACTAGAAATCCTGCGAGAAGTTCTGCGTGGGACTTTTCTTGCTTCCAACTGAAAGTTTCGAGAATTTGAGAATCTCTCTGCAACGAGAGAGATCCTTCGGAGTGGCTGGATTCAAGACCGAGAAGTAGCATTACTGCAAAAGACGAGTGACGTCATTTACAAAAGCAAACACCATCAACGCTAACAATAGAACCAATCCAACTTGTTGCGCGATTTCCATTTTTCTCATGGAAAGTGGCGCACCCTTGATAGCTTCAATGGTGTAGAACACCAAGTGTCCACCATCAAGAATCGGAATCGGAAGTAGATTCAATACAAACAAATTAATCGAAATGATCGCCATGATTTTCATGAAAGGGCTAATGCCTATTTCAAAAGTCTTTGAAGCCAGCTGTCCAATCATGATGGGTCCACCGATAGACTTTGCAGAAACTTTGTTCTGAATGAGTCTTACGAAAGACATAATTGTTGCCTTTGTCCAATACACAGATTTTACAAATCCATTTTTGATTGCTTTCACCGGGTTTGAAGTTCTCTCCACAAATGTGAATGGAGGAGCAATAGCCATCGCTGTGATCACGCCAAGAGCATAAACTTTTTTCTCTTTACCTGTCGGCGTTGTCTGATCGATCAATTCCGGAGTTACCACAAGAGATTCATTCTTTCCACCTCTTGTCACTACGATTGCTAAGGGTTTATCTTCAGGCTTGTAAGATTGAATGTTATTTACAATCTCTTGCCACGAAGAAACAGTGTTGCCATTCACAGAAACAATGCGGTCGCCTTCTTTCATTCCTGCTTTGGCAGCTGCGCTATCTTCCATTACTTTTGAAACATATAAGTCTGAACTCTCAATACCAAACGACTTTAAAAGCTCCAGAGGGCTCGAGCCAGTCTTGCTGATTTCGATTGAGTAAGGCTCCTTCTTTTCTTCAACTGGTTGAATTTTTAAAGAAATATTTGTATTTGTAGAAGCTTGAATTGCAGAAACCAATTCCTTAAATCTTAAAACTTCTTTTCCATCTACATGAGTAATTTGATCACCAAGTCTCAAGCCAGCTTTGTAAGCAGCACTATCTTCGCTGATAATACCTATAGTGGTTGCAGATGAAGCAAAGCCAAGTCCCTCAATCTCACCAACAAAATCTTCGCTAGAAAGAATATTTTTATTTGGAGCCAGTTTTGCGCGCGAAGAAAATTTGGAAATTTCTTCCGAATTAAACCTTTGAACTTCAAAATTTAAATTTTTATCTGCGTTGTCTTCCACTGTTGTTTGGACTTGCTCCCAGGTTGCAACAGGAGCGTCGTTCACCTTTAAAACCTTATCGCCAGATCTAAAACCATCAGTATAAGCCTGAGAGTTCGTTGGAACATCACCAAGAGTTGGTTGAATAGTTTCTTCGCCGACAAGAGAGATCAGCGTGAAAAGAACGATGGCAAAGAAGAAGTTCATCAATGGACCAGCAAGGACCACTGCGATTCTTTGACCAACGGGCTTATGATTGAATGCAAATTGCTTTTCACTTTCTGGAACCTCGGCCGTTGGATCATCTCCAAACATCTTTACGTATCCACCCAGTGGGAAAAGAGAAATGCAATATTCCGTATCACCCTTTTTGTATTTGAATAATTTTTTACCAAAACCAAGGCTGAATGTCTCTACGCGAACACCATAATATTTTGCCACTAGGAAATGTCCTAGTTCGTGAACAAAAATCAAAAGACCTAAAAGGATGATCAAGGGAACGATGAAAGAAAATCCTTGCTGTACATAACCGATGAGAACTTCCATGAAATACCTTCTTCAAGATTTGAATTAATAATCTAAAGTAAACTAGAATTTAATTTTATAATTTTGAGAGCTAAATCGCAATATAATAAAACACAGGAAGGGCAAACAAGATGCCATCAAAACGATCTAAAAATCCGCCATGGCCAGGGAGTAGAGAGCCAGAGTCTTTTGCTCCGGCTACGCGTTTAATAAGCGATTCAAAGAAGTCGCCGGACTGGGCTAAAATGCCTGCAACGGCGCAACTCACACCTAATGTAGCTAGATTCGCTTCTGGGAAGAAATATGAACCAAGTCCTGCGCCTAAAATAATTGATGCCGCAAGACCCCCAAGAGCGCCTTCGAGAGTTTTATTAGGAGAAATTGCAGGTATTAATTTATTTTTTCCGAATTTCCTACCAACAAAATACGCTGCGACATCGCCTGCAAATACGACACCCAAACAAACGATAAACCAATAAGCACCATTATAAAGCATCAATAATTTGGTGGTTAGTGCAGGCAAAAGTCCGACATAAGCAAAGCCCAGAGAATATAAAGAAATAATTTTTAGATGTTCTGCGTTTTCCTTATCAGAATAAAGAACCAAGATAAGAGCCATTGAAAGAGCCGTGATCAAAAACAAAAAGGGTAAGAAGTGTGCGGGCAGATAGTTGAACACTAATGTAGAAACAAATGTTTGAACAATAAAAGGATAAACTAGCTTTGGAGCCAGAGTTTTAAAAAGCAGCTTCGCGGTCTCATATTGCATAAAGAGAACAAGTGCATGAACCAGATAAATAAAATACTGAGCACCTAAAAAAGCGCAGCCCATAGCAATGGCCAATAGTATAATAGCAGTGATTGTTCTTTTTAAAGTCTGACCCATTAACCACTCTCTAAAGGTTCAAATAAAACGTTCAAATATTATTGGAAGTCATTTGTTCTGAGGTTCTTCCAAATCTTCTTTCACGTTTATTGTAATCTTCAATGGCACGAAGTAAATCGTTTTTTGTAAAATCCGGCCATAGAGAATCCGTAAACATCAATTCCGTGTAGGCAGATTGCCACAAAAGGAAGTTTGAAAGTCTTTGTTCGCCACTTGTACGAATGAGAAGATCAGGATCTGGAAGCTCTGCGGTTTCTAGCAAGCCAGAAATAGTTTCTTCCGTCACATTATTGGGTTGTAGTTTTCCTAAAAGAATAAGTTCATGAGCTTTTTTGAAAGCTTGAACAATATCTTCTCGTCCACCATAACTGATCGCCATATTGAGAGTCATTCCCGTGCAGCCGGCTGTCGCATCCACAGTTTTAATGATTTCTTTTACGATTTCTTGTGGAAGGCGTTCAATTTGTCCAAGCACTCTAAATCTAATATTTTGTTTTACAAGGAGTGCTCTTTCGCGCACGAGATATTTAAAAAGAAGTTTCATGAGAAGTTCAACTTCTTGTCTCGGTCTATTCCAATTTTCAGTGCTGAATGCATAAAGAGTCAAATGAGGAACGCCGACTTCTCTCACAGCAGTGATGATCTTCTTCGCGACTCTTACGCCTTGAATATGACCAAAAGCACGATGGCGCCCTTTGTTCTGCGCCCATCTGCCATTGCCGTCCATAATGATGGCTATATGGTTGAGAGTTTTCAAACTTCGAGCTCCTATACGGTCATCAATTCTTTTTCTTTGTCGCCAGCAGTTTGATCCACTTTTGCAATATAATCATCTGTCAATTTTTGAATTTCTTCTTGGGATTTTTTGCTTTCGTCTTCGCTGATTGCTTTGTCTTTAAGAGCAGCTTTTACCTCTTCGTTAGCATCACGGCGCGCGTGTCTTACCGCAACTCTTGCGTCTTCAACAACTTTACCGATTTGCTTAACTAGTTCTTTACGTCTTTGTTCTGTAATTTCTGGAAGCTTTAATAGAATTTTTTTGCCATCGTTTATTGGAGTCATGCCCAAATCACTTTTTACGATAGCGGCTTCGATTTCTTTTAATGTGCTCACTTCCCAAGGTGCAATCATAAATGTTTTTGCATCTGGGCAGCTCAAAGCTGAAACTTGCGAGAGTGGAGTTACAGTTCCGTAGTAGACTACTTTAATAGAATCGAGCATTGATGTGTGTGCTTTACCAGTACGAACTTTCCCTAATTCTCTTTTTAGAGAATCAAGACCCAACTTCATTTTTTCTTCAGCTTTTGATTTGATTTCTTTTACCATATTAAATTCCTCGAAATATTTATATTTAAGTTTTTATAAGAGTTCCGATCTTATCACCTTTCGCAGCTCTCAAAATATTTCCTCTAGTTTTGAGATTGAAAGTTAAGATTGGAAGTTTGTTGTCCATACAAAGACTGATCGCCGTAGAATCCATAACTTCTAAACGTTTGTTCAAAACGTCGATGTACGTCAACTCATCCCACATCACAGCGTCGGAATGTTTTTTTGGATCTTTGTCATAGATGCCGTCAACTTTTGTAGCTTTAAAGATAACGTCTGCTCCGATTTCCATAGCTCGGAGTGAGGCAGCCGTATCTGTGGTAAAGAAGGGATTTCCCGTTCCGCCAGCAAAGATAACGATTCGGCCTTTCTCAAGATGTCGGATTGCTCTTCGACGAATGTAAGATTCTGCAATCTCCGCCATTTCAATGGCTGATTGCACTCTTGTGTCCACTTCGATTTTTTCTAAGGCATCCTGTAAGGCGAGAGCATTGATACATGTGGCAAGCATGCCCATATAATCAGAACTAGCTCTATCCATACCATGCGCAGAAGCGGCAATTCCTCTAAAGATATTGCCGCCACCAATAACGATTCCGATTTCATATCCAGCTTTAAAGACCTCTCCCACATCAAGGGCGATTTGCTGAATCGTCTCTGGATCAATTCCATAACCCTGAGGACCGGCAAGAGCTTCACCACTCAATTTGAGTAATATTCTTTTATAAACTGGACGTGACAAGATGTTATCCTTTGTTCAATTGTTCCGCTACTTCAGCAGCAAAATCTTTTGATTCCTTAGCGATACCTTCACCAAGTTCAAAACGTGTGAATCTTCTAACAACAATATTTTCACCGATTGTAGCAATTAGCTCAGTCAATAATTGTTGGATAGAAAGATCTGGGTTCTTTACGAATTTTTGATCCAATAAACAAACCTCAGACATCCACTTGTTGATTTGACCGTCTACGATCTTGTCAACGAAGTCTGCTTTTTTGCCTTCTTCGATCGCCTTAGCGCGAAGAACTGATCTTTCGCGATCGATATCTTCTTTTGGAATTTCAGTTGAACTAACATATTGTGGATTCATAGCTGCGATGTGCATAGCTACGTCTCTAGCAAATTGTTGGAATTTTTCGTTCTTTGCGGCGAAGTCAGTTTCTGAATTCACTTCAAGAAGAACGCCGATTCTTCCCTCACCATGGATATAAGAATAAACAAGACCTTCTGAGGCCACACGACCAGATTTTTTTGCAGCTTTAGAAAGACCTTTTTGTCTTAACCAATCAACAGACTTATCAAAATCTCCAGAGTTTTCTTCTAGAGCTTTTTTACAGTCCATCATACCAGCGCCTGTGCGCTCTCTTAAATTTTTAACATCAGCAGCAGTGATACTCATTTGAATGCTCCTCCGGTTTCAGCGCTTGCTTGGGCAAGCACTATCCTTCTTTCTTAGTTAGTTTCTTCGTCAGTTGTTGTTTCAGTCTCAGCTTGTTCAAGTTCAGCTGCGATTTCAACATCGTCCGCTGTTCCTACAGCAACTAGCTTACGAGCAGCAGCGGCTTTTGCAGCAGCTTCAGCTTTAGAATCTTTTTTAGTTGCAGTTCCTTGAGCTTCGTCACCTTTATCCGTACTAGATCTGATTTTATCTTGATAAAGCTTAGCACCTTCTAAGTAGCTATCAGCGATAAGGTTAGCGAAAAGTTGAATTGATCTGATTGCATCGTCGTTTCCAGGAATTGGATATTGAATCACATCTGGATCCGCGTTGGTGTCAGAGATGCCTACAACAGGAATTCCAAGAACTTTTGCTTCATGAACAGCAATGTGTTCTTTCTTTAAATCCACGATGAAGATCGCCTTTGGAAGATCTTTCATATCTTTGATACCTTCAAGATACTCAGTCAATTTTTCTTGTTCTTTGTCCATTCTAGACTGTTCTTTTTTGCTAAAGTATTGGAACTCGCCTTTTTCTTTCATTAATTCTAATTTTTTCAAACGATCGATTGAAGCTTTGATAGTTACAAAGTTAGTAAGTGTTCCACCCAACCATCTTTTTGTAATGTAGTACTGACCACATTTTTCCGCCGCTTCTTTTACAACTGTTGAAGCTTGTTTCTTTGTACCAACAAAAACCATTTTTCCGCCTTGAGCAGAAACTGTTTTTACGAAATCAGCCGCTTTTTGTGCCATCAAAACTGATTTTTGTAGATCGATAATATGAATCCCAGAACGTGTACCGAACACGTAATTTTTCATTTTTGGATTCCATCTGTGTGTTTGATGTCCGAAATGAACACCGCACGAAAGCATTTCTTTGATAGTAACTTGAGCCATTATAGCCTCCCTGGTTAATCTTCCTTCTCAACTGGATTACTTTATCGCTATCAACGATCAGCACCAGGTGTGTTGAGAAGTGTTTATTTTCTTGGAGTAACTCCAAAAATTGTCCTTATTAATTTTTAAGGTCCAAAAGATGTAGCATGGGAGGGCGCACCGGTGCAAATTCATTGACGAAAATACATGCATTGGAGATCTAATAGTGCTACGCGTTAACAAGATCGATTGCCGGTAGATCTTCCGTATGAACCTTCGATTGATTAGATATGAGGTTATTGATGATTTCAGTCGTGTATTGGGCAGCTGTTAGGGCGCCAATGAATGGGTTGGTATGTTCCACCAGGTGATTCGAACAAAGTCCAATATTTTCAATACCCTCAAGTTGGCCAAAGCGTTTTGATTTAAGATCGATATAGCCATGAGTTTTCGGCCATAGAGCGATTTTATCAAATTCATGATCATTTAAGGCTTCAGGATAAGCTCTTTTAAGCTGCCTTTTTAATTCTTTTAGGATGTGGACGCCTTCTTCATTGATGTCTGGAACATCGGAATTGATAAAGCTTATCCATTGAGAAGTTGATCCTTGGAATTTACCAACACTTACAACGGGATTTTTTTGAGTTCCGTAAAGCACATGAATTTCTTCTTTGTCTGTGATCGGAGTTTTATGAGCGATACTCAGTTGCAGCGTTGACCAGAAATTCCCTTTTGATAATCTAGCAAGAGCTTTTGCCGAAACCGCCTTGCCGGCTGTTGTTTCTAAATCCAAAAATTCGATTAAGTCGGATGGATTTTCTGCAAAGATAAAGTTTCTAGGTATCAAAGTGTCTTTGTCGTTGATTGTGATGTCGGTGATTTTTCCTTCAGCAACATTGATTGCTGTCAGAGTAGAGTTGTAGCGAATTTCTAATCCAGAAGTCAAAATGGTTTTGATCCACTCACTGACGCTGGGAGTGAATTCCATTCTGTCTGCGAAGAGGAAATCCTGTAAAAATTCGGATTCTTTTGGAGCGTGTTCTCCAAATCCTACGAAAGGTTCAAAGTGTCCTTTTTCAAAAGTAGTGGGTGGCAAAGATTTTTTAACGGCCTCGATATTGAAGAAATTTTTTTTGATCCATTCTGCAACTCTCAAAGAATTGTCATCGTAAGATGGAGTGGTGAACAAGCTGTGGATCGAAGCTTGGGCATGATCAATGGAGGCAAAATATTTGCCAGCTTTGTCTGTACTTTCAAGAATAAGGGTTTTGAAACCTTTTTGATGTAAGTAGTAACCTGTAAGTAAACCTTCTAAAGTTGCACCGTAAATGATGAATTCGAATTGTTTCATAAAGTCAGTATTGCAGAGAGATTATAAGAGTTTCAACCACGCATTAAGACGCGTTGCAATTATTGATAAGACAAATCTCACAGGTTTTTTAGCTGTGGGTGAGCGATCTAGGGCACGAGCGATGGGAGGCGAAATTTTGTAGTAAGTTTCAATAAATAGGTTGCCTAAGAAATAACGTCTCAAGAAATTATCTCGGAATGCGCAAAGAATTTGCACTTCTGGCGCGAGGTTTGTGTTAAAGGCCGCCGTCGCAATAAAACATCTTACTAAGTTTTTATCCACGCTTTTCAGCACTTCGTTTGTAAGTGCTCTGTTTTTCGTATACTTGGTGTAGTTTACAAGTTTTCTAGCTAGGTCGGATTGGATGTTAGAATTTGATCTCGCAAAGGCAATGAGTTTTTGGGCGATCATTTTTTGGCGATCGGCGTATTTTGTATTCGTGTCATAAATTTTATATAAATCCCACATTACATAAGACATCACGGTGAGTTCTTTTTTATGACGAGGATCTTTGAAGGTTTCAGGAGTAATTTCTGTTGGTTTTATTTCAAATCCTATAGCCACGCTTTTCATGTATTTTTCATACATAATAGCAGACTCAGGATACGCTCTGATAGACATTAAATTTCTAGCTTGTTTTAAAAAGTCGACGCGATTTTTCCAGAGAACTTTTTTATTGTGCTCAACTGTATTTTTTTGAGCGCGAAGCTTTGCGCCTTGTGAAACAAGCGACGACATCTCGGTGTAACACTTCGGGCACACTTGAGCGAGCGCGGCTTCGGGTCTTCCGTTGGACTCCAACGAAACCTTCATGCCGGCATCAATTCTTAAAAGATCTTCAACCTCGTTTTTGCACTTTGGACAAGGTAAAAGTTTTCTTGCTGCATCTGCCATTTTTTAAAAAATCCTCTCCTTTAAGAATCGGATTTCATTGGAGATTTCTTTACCGGCGAGGAGAGAAGCTAGACTAGAAGGTGTTCATTGGATCAATGTCGATATGGACCTGAACTCCGGAGGGAAGGTCTGTATTTTTGAAAAGATATTTGCAAAAATCTCGAATGGATTTTGAGGTCTTTGATTTGATCAGCATTTGGTAGCGATATTTGTTTTTTAGTTTAAAAATAGGTGATGTAACAGGCCCAAGGACCATAAGATTAGGGAATTTTTTTTGCAAGATCATAGAATTTTTTTCCAATAAAGAAGCGGCTTGTTTTACTTTTTTCGCATCCAGTCCTTGGATTCTCACACTCGCCAAACGTCCATAGGGTGGATAGTTGAGCTCTTCTCGGTTTTTCAATTCTTGATCTGCAAACCCTGCGAAATCATTTTTTTGTGCATAAACGAGACTGGTGTATTCTGGATTGTAGGTCTGAATGATCACTTCACCGTTCATGGTGTGTCTTCCAGGTCTTCCGCTCACTTGAGAGAGAAGTTGAAAGTTTTTTTCCGGAGTTCTAAAATCTGGAAAATTAAATCCAATATCGGCCAGTAAAATTCCCACAAGAGTGAGTTTTGGAAAATCCAAACCTTTTGCAATCATTTGTGTACCAATCAGAATATCCGCTTCACCAGATTCAACAGCCTCGATGGCTTGCTCTAAAGTTTCTCGATTGTAAATTTCATCTCGATCAAGACGAATAGTTCTAGCTCGCGGAAATAAATTTTTTATTTCTTCCTCGATTTTTTCTGTGCCGATACCAATTGCTTTGGGCTCACCTTGCTTGCAAGTACTGCAAACTGGTTTTAAATCCTCATCATATCCACAGTAGTGGCAGACCAAATGAATCTTAGCATGAAGACTCAAAGATACATCACAGTTTGGGCAGCCGCGCGTATCCCCGCATTCTCTACACATTACAATTTGAGAAAGGCCTCGGCGATTTAAAAAAAGCGCTACTTGTTCTTTGTCAGAAAGTCTTTCTTGGATTTTATCATAAAGATCTTGAGTCATCCATTGAGGAAGATTTGGATGTTTTTCCTTATCTTTTTCTCTCATGTCTAAAATTTTAATGTCAGGAAGCTGAGCCTTAGAGATTCTATTTTTCAAATGATGAAGATGATATTTTCCATCTTTTACGTTCTTCCAGCTTTCAAGTGCGGGAGTGGCCGAGCCCAGAATAATTGGAATACCCAGATTTTTTGCAAGCATAATTGCACAGTCTCTTGCGTGATACTTTAATTTTTCATCTTGTTTAAAACTGGATTCATGCTCTTCATCGACGATGATGATTCCTAAGTTAGGAAATGGACAAAAGAGAGCAGATCTTGCACCAATCAGAATTTTCTTTTTTCCATCAACGACAGACCACCATTGATTTGTTTTCTCTCTCTCGGTCAAATGAGAATGAATAACAGCAACCTCATCCCCAAAGCGTTCAACGAATCTTCTTAAGAGCTGGGGAGTTAAAGAAATTTCTGGGACAAGCACCAAGGCTTGCTTTCCATCGGCAATAATTTTTTTTAAGAGCTCCAAATAAACTTCAGTTTTGCCGGAACCTGTAATTCCCCAAAGCAAATGAGTTTGAAAGCCATCGAGTGCTGAGATCTTTTCGAAGGCTTCATTTTGCTCATCAGATAATTTTACGAAGTCTTTTCTTTGTACATCGGGAAGGGGTGAAGATTTTCTGGTTTTTCCGCCTTCTTTTTTGAGAGGAGGAAACATCAACGGTAAAGTTTGTCCGAGTGGATACATATAGTATTCAGAAATCCATATGAGCCAATCCAAATATTTTTTGGAAATAGGCTGAGCATCCGTGGAGAGCTCATGAATTTCTTTAATTTCGTATTTTACATCAGGCTTTTGAACTTCTTTTAAGATTACGCCCTCTGCGACTTGACGCCTTAAGGGTACTTTAACAAAGTGGCCGGCATAATCTTTTGCTTCATTTTGTGAAGTGAGAAGTTTGTAAGTGTAAGTTTGGTCGAGAGGTGAATTGACGGCAACTTCGAAAAATTTTTCGGTCAGCTTTTCCGTCATCTAAACCTCTTGTAAAAATCTCCCACCACGCTTTGAGCCCACTCTGGTGGAAGCGCTTTATTTTGATTTTCTAACTTTGCAAACTGATTTTCATCAAAAAACTCAACGCCTTTATTTAAAGCATCGGCGCGAGACAGTTCGATCTGAACATACTGAGTATCCCAGGAAATCTTTTGTGACTTTGGATATATTAAACTTCTGGAGAGCTCGGCAAAAGTATCGGCGGTCATTTCTGATTTTGAAGCGAACTTGATTTTTTTAATTGTAAAGTGATCTTGTTCCACCCAGATTCCAGGAGCCCCTTCTTCTTGAGCGGCGTAACCAAGAACGTAGTTTACGGTTCCGCCCAGTCTTGCGAGTTTTAAGTAAGGTTCGTTAATGAGCGTAACATCTTTAATTTCCTTAGCTGATTTAATCAGGGGACGTTTTTTTAGAGTTTGTGCTGGCATAATTTTTCTTTGAATTAAAGAATCTTTTAAATCTTGAGAAGATCTTTTGAAGAAGAGTCCCTCATGAAAGTCCGCAGGGATAGAGGAGGCTTGAAGGCCGCCATTTGCACCAAAAGAATATTTTTTACCTTTTTTATATAGGAAATACTGAGTGAAGAGTGGACCTTCTGCTTTTAAAAACATAAGGTCATCGTTTTGAATCCACCAAGTTTCTGTCACGGTGATGTTCCTGGTAGCCGTCGGGAAGTTCACTTCTTGCTTTACTTGATAAACGCCAGAGCCTGCGTTCTTAACTACTTTTGTAAAAATAAAATCTGCCGAAGGAATGTAAGCAGATGTGGAAACACTTAAAATAATTAATGTTATAAATAAAAATAGAGCTTTCATGTGTGTCCTCTTTTGATGTCTAAAGTCTTTGAGCTAGGGTTTTAATGTACTGCCTTAAACCTTCACCTGTTTCAGGGTGAATAAGTCCAAGCTCGATATTCGCTGTTAAAAATCCAAGCTTATCTCCCGCATCGTATCTTTTTGCGGAGAAAGTCATTCCGTGCATGCGACCTTTGATTGCAAGTTTTGTCATCGCATCGGTCAGTTGTATTTCGCCATTCTTACCGGGCTTTAAATTTCTAAGTTCATTGAACAAAGCATTTTCAAAAACATATCTTCCGGGTATTGCCAAAGTACTCGGAGTATCTTTCTCCGAAGGCTTTTCCACCACGTCTGAAATATCAAAAAGCTTTCCGTTCGGCTTGTTATGTTGCAGGTTATTTTCCAGTGGCTTGGCCTTCACCATTCCGTATTTTACAACTTCTTTTCTTTGAACTTCCATTAAACCAATTGTAGAAATACCTGTGATGTTAAATTGGTTCGCAAGTTCCTCAGTGACCGTCGGTGTTCCGATCATGATTTCATCAGCGAGTAAAACCGCGAAAGGCTCATCCCCAATAATAGGTTGCCCACAAAGTACGGCGTGACCTAGGCCCAAAGCTTCTTTTTGTCGGATAGAAATAATATTGGCTAGGCCTTTTGCTTTTTCGAGTCTTTCCAACAAATCGGTCTTTCCAGCTTTCGTTAATATGTCTTCTACCTCATATGAGTTATCAAAAAAATCTTCGATAGCAGATTTGCCTCTTCCAGAAATCAGAATAATATCCTCGATACCTGCGCGAACAGCTTCTTCCACAACGTAAAGTATTGTTGGTTTGTCCACGATGGGGAGCATCTCTTTTGGAATTGTTTTTGTAGCGGGCAGAAATCTTGTTCCTAATCCTGCCGCTGGAATAATTGCCTTTGTGACCTTTTTCATCCAACTAGAATTATGCACTCATACAATAAATGCAATTGATTGGGTTAAGCAGCAAAAGGTGAGCCGCACCTTTTTCACAGGTCGGCGTCATATAACGCAAATCTTCAGAAAAGGTGCGGCTCACCTTTTGCCTCCGGATGGACCTAAAGGGGCAGGGATATTTTCTTTTTTATAAGGTAGGCATTTTGAAATCGAATTAAACGAGGGTAGGGCCTGGCACCTAGATTGTAGTGTATGAAGTGCAGGAAGGTTTTGTTTATGAAGAAAATACTACTCGTAATATTAGGAATTTCTTGGATGTTAGCGCAGACGGCTCTAGCTCAGGAAGTTGTATCTTTTAAAGAGTGGAAAAAAGCAAAAACCCTTGAGTCTCAGACGGTGATTGCACAACTAGAAACTCTGGAGAAGGGTTCCCCAGCACAGTTTGGGCCAGAGGCACAATCAAAGCTTAAGCAGGCGAGAACCAACCTTGAAATCACCAAAGATCTAAATGCTCAGGATTACTTCGTTTTATACTTATCTCCAAGGTTTCAAAATGATCAACAAGCGTACACCAAAGCCGTACAAATGATGTCAGCAGATGAAATTGCCCAAATCCTTATGGGCTATGACCGCGTGATAGAAGAGCGTAGAAAGAAGAACCTTTTGCCCCTCGATAGTGCAAAATTTGGTTTCAATACTCCTAAAAAAATGGAACCCTCACAAGTTCTGTCTTTAATAGACAAATAATCGAAAAATACATCACTTATTAAATTTCAATAAAATTAAATACTTACATATGTAGGGCATTATCGACTGCTTATTTTTTTCGCCGGTATGCTCTTGACTTATATGCCCTCCGAATCAATATTGTGCGCACATCAATGGTTAGCTATTTTGCTGACCCAATTAACTATTTCGGAGGATATTTTATGGCAGCGACTCTAGGAGTTCGTCCATTACGCGACAAAATTCTTATCAAAAGATTAGAAGAAGAAACAAAAACTGCAGGTGGATTATTTATCCCTGACACAGCTAAAGAAAAACCACAAAAAGGTAAAGTTGTAGCCATCGGAACTGGCCGCGTGACTGATGATGGAAAAACAATTCCATTTGAAGTTAAAAAAGGCGACAGCGTACTTTTCCAAAAATATTCTGGAACAGAAATCAAACTTGAAGGCGAAGAATACATCATCATGGATGAGAGTTCTATTCTTGGCGTTCTTAACTAAATTTATAAATTAATTAATGGTAGGGCTTGCTCAGGCAAGCGCTGCAATCAGAGGAGTTTCAATGTCTAAAGAATTATTATTTCATGAAAATGCAAGAGGATCTATTCTTCGTGGTGTAAACGCACTCGCAAACGCAGTGAAAGTTACACTAGGCCCAAAGGGTCGTAACGTTGTAATCGAAAAATCTTTTGGTTCACCACTTATCACTAAGGACGGTGTTACTGTTGCTAAAGAAATCGAATTAGAAAACAAATTCGAAAACATGGGCGCGCAAATGGTAAAAGAAGTTGCTAGCAAAACAAACGATGATGCTGGTGATGGAACAACAACTGCTACGGTACTCGCTCAAGCTATTTACAGAGAAGGTGCAAAACTCGTTACTGCTGGTCACAATCCAATGTCTCTAAAAAGAGGAATGGATAAAGCTGTAGCAATCGTAGTTGAATCTCTAAAAAAACAATCTAAGCCAATCAAAGAAAAAAACGAAATCGCGCAAGTTGGAACTATCTCAGCTAACAACGACAGAGTTATCGGTGATCTTATCGCTGAAGCTATGGAAAAAGTTGGAAGAGAAGGCGTTATCACTATCGAAGAATCCAAAACTGCTGAGACAGAACTCGATGTAGTTGAAGGTATGCAATTTGATAGAGGTTATTTATCTCCATACTTCATTACAAATTCTGAAAGAATGGAAGCGGTTCTTGAAGATGCTTATGTTCTTGTTTACGACAAGAAAATCTCTTCAATGAAGGACATGCTTGGAATTCTTGAAACTGTAGCAAAACAAGGTCGTCCACTTTTAATCATCGCTGAAGATGTTGATGGTGAAGCTCTTGCAACTCTTGTTGTTAACAAATTACGCGGAACACTTCATGTATGTGCAGTAAAAGCTCCAGGATTTGGCGACAGAAGAAAAGCTATGCTTGAAGACATCGCGGTATTGACTGGCGCAACAGTTATCTCTGAAGACATGGGTAACAAACTTGAAACTACAACAGCTGAAGAGTTGGGTAGAGCGAAAAGAATCGTTATCGACAAAGACAACACTACAGTTATTGATGGCGCTGGTAAAAAAGCAGACATCTCTAATCGCGTAAAACAAATTAAAGCTCAAATCGCAGAAACTACTTCTGATTACGACACTGAAAAACTTAAAGAAAGACTAGCAAAACTTGCTGGTGGAGTAGCAGTTATTCATGTTGGAGCTCCTTCTGAAGTTGAAATGAAAGAAAAGAAAGCAAGAGTGGAAGATGCTCTTAATGCTACAAGAGCAGCTGTTGAGGAAGGAATTGTTCCTGGCGGGGGTACTGCATTGGTAAAAGCTGCTCAAGCCTTGGCAAAAGCAGATTTCTCTGATGAAGAGTTACATGGATTAAAAATTATTAAGCGCGCATGTGAAGAACCAATCAGACAAATCTCTGCTAACGCAGGTCTAGATGGTTCGATCGTTTTAGACAGAGTTCTTTCTGGCAAGACAAACGGCTGGGGTTTCAACGCATTAACTGAAGTCTACGAAGACTTAATCAAGTCTGGTGTTATTGATCCGGTTAAAGTTGTGAGATCTGCTCTTCAAAACGCGGTGAGCGTATCATCACTCATGTTAACTACTGAGACGATGATTGCTGAAGCTCCGAAGAAAGACGATGGCGGCGGCAGAATGCCTCCAGGCGGCGGAATGGGCGGCATGGACGGAATGGGAATGATGTAATTTGATTTCCAAAATAAATCGATATTAGTAAGACCCGACATGAAAATGTCGGGTTTTTTTATACTGCGATTTTTTGGAGAGTTTCTTCCTCAGCGGGAATAACAAATTTAGTTCTAGGAACAACAATCATTTTATCCCAAAGTCTTTTTCCAATTTCTGCTACAACGGGATCTGTTCCATCTGTCATGTCTTTTTTGTAGAAAGCACCTAGATTCACAAGATCTTTATCATTGAAGTTGGGCACGTTCTCTTTGAACATAACAGCACCAAATCTTTCGATCAGCTTGTCTACCCCCCGGGCATTTCTTGTAACAGCGGTCATCGCCGGTGAACTAGAAGTTAAAAATCTTCTTATTGTAAAATATAAAACCAAATCTTTTATGGACAATTTGGACTGCGTGCCTCTCCATTCTTTTGCAACAGTAGTGTTGGAAATAATAATAACTTCTGGGCCATACTTCGTAAGCTGTTCGAATTCATTGTCCGTCCAAAGTTTAAAATAAGAATCATTTTTTGTTGCATCAGCTTTGAAATCTGCCCATTTTAAAAACAAAAGAGCAATGCATTTTGAACCGTAAAAAACGCAATTGATTTCTGTTTGCCTAGTGAAATCATCAGAGTGCAGGCGTTTATTTACATCTAGTTCTTTATAGGCCTCTGACCATACTTTGTACCAGCATTCATAAGCACTATTATAGTATTCCAAGTATTTAGGATCTGGGTCAGATCCAGGCAGTGAAACGAACTTGAAGTTTTCTTCTTGAATCAAATTTGTTAAAGTACTCATTAACTACTCATCGTAAAATTAATTAAGAAATTAATAGGCTCCAACAAATAAAGTTTAATACTATTAACTAGTCTTAAAATATTTTGTATCAAGTCGATAAAGAGCCATGGCAGCTCCAGAATATTATAAGTCTATACTCAAAAAGACAGATTTTAATCCATCAGTATATCAATTGCTTTTGCATCTCTTTGTAGATGGTATAATATTAGCTGGAATATATTTTCTATTGCAGCAAGAAAAAATATTTTCTTATTTCTTGGCGCAACTTCTATGGCCAGTTTTATTCTTTAGATTCTTTGCGCTTATGCACGAGGCAGTTCATTCGTCGGTAGTTAAGAAAATTAAACTGAATAATTTTGTTGGTTATTTGGCTGGGGGCTTTTGCTTTTTACCCTACTATCCGTGGAAAAAAATGCATTTGCAGCACCACTACTGGGCAGGAAATGTAGAGAAAGATCCCGTGATGAAACTCATAAAAGATCACGATCCAAATAATAAATTAAAAAATAATTTTATAGGTTTTGCATGGAAAAGCTGGATACCGCTCTTGTCGATTCTTCAGCATACGGTTTTTTGGATAGCTGGACTAGCATTTGTAAAAGAAGCTAAGACAAGCGGAGCAAAATTAAGTTGGTTTTTGTCCTACTTAGTCCCATTTGTGACTTACTATGGGTTTTATAAAATGGGATTATTTACTTTTTCAAATGTAGGGCCAGGCATTTTAATGTATTTAATTATGGTAGAGGTGATTAACTTTCCTCATCATCTTGAACTTCCTCAAAACCGTGGAGATGAAACTCTGCCTGTATGGGAGCAGCATTTGATAAGTAGATCGTGCTCATATCCGCGATGGTTTTCTCGGTGGGTGCTTAATAATTTCAACCTACATACAGAGCATCATATCTTCCCAAAAGCTCCTTGGTATAAATTGGATCAAATTCAAAGTGAAGTAAGAATGGCATTAATGAATAAGTATAACCATTCAAACAATAATGAATGGATTCTAAAAAACAGAAGAAAAAATCTAGAACAATTGTTAATTTACAAAGTTGAAAATAAAAAATCAGACTTATCTGATACACAGAGAGAAGTGGCTTAAATAAAATCAATTCCTTCGTGGGATAAGTCAGAAAGCATGCTCTTTGCTTCACAAGTTACAATGAGACCAGTTCTTTTTCCAATATTGTTTGTGATAGGTGCTATTTTTTTAAAACGAATCTCACACAATTGAATAGGACTTGCTTTGATTTCTTTTATCATATGAGTGGGAACATCGCTCATATCATAAGTAATGGAATCATCTGAATTTTGTAAAACAGCGGTGATATGTTTTTGAATTTTTTGAGAAACTTGAGACGGTCGATAGTACAATTCACTCCAGTCAAAAGAAATAAGATCTGAAAGACTATACGTTGTTGTTTCATAAAACTTGAAGTTTCTGAAGATTTGAATGCAATCAAGATTATAAATTTCTACGATATCATCTTCAGAGATGCTATCAATTATATCTGTATTAGTTCGATACTTCATGAACTCTAAAATATTTTTTGTCATTTCTTGATTAGAAACTCGACCTTTACCTAAAATTGCATTTTGCATACCAATGATGTGTTTTTTTAAATCTGTAATGCGCGTCACAAGGGATTCTGAGTCTAAAGAATCAATTTTTTTGATTCCTTCTTCAGAGGTTGTTCTAATTGTAATATTTTGTAAAGATCCAAGGACTGCAACAATATCTATTTGAGCATAGAGTTGATTGATAAGATTTTTTCTACCATCAGATTCTAACTTAAGAACTGTATTTTCCATAGATAAACCCATTGCTAAAGGTTACTGCGCTATTTGTTTAGATAGCAGCAGATGACTTCTTTGAGAACAGACTTCTTTTCCAATAGCTTTTTTGGATAGTCTCGATTCTTTCTAGAAATTCCTTTTGGTTGATTCCGTAAATATCAACTATCTTCTTGAGTGCTTGCAATGGCGGGGAAGAAACTCCACGTTCCCAGTTTGCAATAAACTGAGAGCTATAACCCAACTTCTTAGCAACTTCCACTTGTGAAAGCTCCTTGTCGAGTCTTCTTTGTCTTAAATACTGGCCTAATTCATAAAAAGCTTGTTGATCCATGCCCCAATGTTAAATAATTCTGATTAAAAATACAATGAGGAAGACTAAATGCATAAATTTTTTATTATATTAGGCGTTTTAATGCTTATTTGCGCAGCTATTTTGTCTCAATGTGTGCCTCAGCATGGCATAAATGTACAAAATTTAATTATAAATGGCCCAAAATAACGGTAATTTATAACCGTTAAAAGAGATATTCAACCCCACCAGTGAGAGTTGTAAACTTTTGAGAAGCATCAATTGCGTCGCTGGCATCGGCGCCCCCACTGAACTTTGTAGAAAATAAAGAGAAGTCTAGGGATCCGGTAAATCGCAATTTAGTATTCTGTTGGTAGAAGCCTAGGATTGAAAATCTAGTCATGGTGTTATCGCTACTGCCGGAATCCTCTGGGCTTTCTGAAAGATCAGATTTCAGAAAGTACTGAAGTGACCCGCCCATATTCCATTTTTTATCATCAGAAACGGGGACGGTTCCTTTTAGTCCAAAGAAAAATCCAGAATACTTAGTAGATGATAATGTTATTGGAGTGCTAGAATCCACATCGAGACTGTAACTTGCAAATCCCAGAGAGAGCAAAATGCTTGGTCCAAAAAAATCATCTTGAATCATAAAGTTATAGCCGAAAGACAAAAGATAATTGGATTGGTTAATTGAAAGATCGCTCGGAGCGCCTGTACCAGGGTTGTCAACGCTCATCACACCCTGCTCAATTTGGAAATTTCCGATCCACTCAGAGGTGAACCACAGCTCTGCCATGAGTTTTACAGAAGGATAAAGATTCGTGTCTGCATTTAAAGATCCACCGCCTGTTGGTCTATTGGTGTTGTATCTCATTTGTCCAAGACCAAGACTTACGCCCACTTTACCAAATGCAGGTGGATCAGAAGGCCTCCATTCTTTTGGATTTTCTCCGAATGTCGTATTTTTTTCTAATTTGTCACGAGAAGATTCTTTGAACGCTTCATCAAGCGGACTATTTGAGTATTGAACAAAATCAATTCCAGAAATTTTTATATCCTTGTGAATAGCGCCGACGCTCTTTTCAGTTAGGATTTGTCCGAAAGAAATTGTATCATCTACTTTGTCCAATCTTATTTTTCCGAGAACTTCCTTGTCAGAACTGATAATGAAATTAAGTTTTGGATGCCTGTTGACTTTTATAAGAAGAGCTGCGGAAACCATTTGTCCGGGGGCTAATCCATTCTTCTTGCCTAAGTTGATCGTTACCAAAGCATTGTTCCTACTAAGAATCATTCCGTCGTATGGAATTTGTCTAATCACTTTCCCAAACATTTCTGAAGTTGCTGCCTTTATTTGTTTGATATCAAATGAGCTTTTTTCTTTTTGAACTTCTTTTGAAATTAATTTTCCATCAGCTTTTAAAAATAAACTAATTTGAATTGTAATTCCATCGGGACCTTTTGTTATCCTAGAGGCAACAACAGCATCGGCCTTTATATTTTGCGAAACATCTTTTACTTGTTGAGGATTGGCTTCAAGATCGTCGGGACTAATGAGCGTTCCAGCAAACTGACTGTCTACAAGTTTGAATCTAAAGTTTTTATCTATATAATTTTTTAACTCCTCCTCAACTGCGCGAGAGTAGATTCCGCCAACGTTGTCTGTTGTTGGCAAAATAGAAACACTTTTAATTGTGAGTAACTCATCGATATCGGATTTGTAGATCGCAGCAGTTTGCACTTTCTGTTCTTGTTGAGCTTGCAAATTCAATGAAAAAAACAGAGCTAAGATAATGTAAACGTTGCTACTTCTTCTGATGGTGTTTTTCATTCTTAGATTTTCACACTTTTTGATATCGAGCACAAGTCTAGGCCAGACTCGGAAAGCATGAGGCTATTATGGAGCTTGAATGTTCTTTTTCTTATATTGGTAATAGAAAAACCCAGCAATACCAATCACGAGAACCGCAATGATAACGGTGTTGATATCTTTTGCAAAATCAAGAGCAGCATCAATGTTATCGCTGAACCAATATCCTAAGTAAATCCAAACAGGGACGCTAAGAAGAGCAGCAAGTCCATCTTGAAAGAAAAATGTTTTGAATGGAACCTTCATGATCCCGGCAGTTAAAAAAATTGGAGCCCTTAATCCAGGCATAAAGCGAGCGGTGAAGCAGATTTTTTTTGCATGAGTCATGATTTGAAGTTCAGCCTTTACAATTCTTGCCTCCGTAAAAATTTTATTGAAAACAGGCCACGTAAAAACTCTTCTCCCAAACCTTTGTCCAACTAAGAAAAGAATTGTATCGCCTACGAGTACACCAAAAAATCCAACAATCATTGCGCCAGCAAAAGAAATTTTGCCTTGACCCGCCAGAAGTCCAGCTGTGATGAGGGTAATATCCTCTGGAATAGGCACTCCCATCCCGCATACGAATAATACTCCGAGGATTAGTCCATAGGCGTGAAAGCCGCTTAGAGCAGATAGAAATTCAATAATTTTATGAATAAGCGAGGACGAGTTCTCCATTTAAAATTTATAAACCATTTGGGCTTTTTTGATAAGCAGTAATATACTGATTACATGTCACAGAAAGTTTTAATCGTCGATGACGCTGCGTTCGTGCGTGAAGTACTAACTCAGATTCTACAAAAACATGGTTTTGAAGTTATAGGCGAGGCCCAGAATGGAACCGAAGCCGTAGAAATGGCTGCTTCATTAAAACCGGATTTGATCTTAATGGATATCGTAATGCCGGTAAAAAGCGGAATTCAAGCCACTGAAGAAATTTTAAAAACAAATCCTAAAATGCCGATCATCGCGTGTTCAACTGAAGGCAGTGAGGCAATGATATCAAGAGCTATCGGTGCAGGCTGTGTGGATTTTGTGGTGAAGCCTTTTCAAATTGATAATTTAATTGCGACAATAAAAAGTGCCTTAAGAAAAGATCGGGCACAAGAAAAAATAAAACAACTTTAGGTAAGGAGATTTAAAGAGATGAGTCATATTTTTTATATATTAAAAATAGCAATTGTTACTTTTTTATTTGTTCTTGTGATGCAAATTGAAGTGGGCCATAGATCAATTGAAAATCATGCAGAAGGCTTTATTAGAAAATCGAGTATTTTAGAGCCCATCAGACAAATTGCCGAAGGTGCATTTATCGCTTCCAAGAATATCTATCGTGCAAGTATTAAAACAGTAGATTCTTTTGTAACGAAACAATTTAGGGCAGAAAATTCTCCGGGTCAGAGAAAGCTTTTGGAAATCAAAAGAAGCCTTGCCTACCAAAAAGATCAGGAAAAAAAGATAGAGCAATCAGAAGAAAATGAAGAAGCAGAAGATCAATAAAGATCTTCTGTTCTTTAGTTTTTCAAATTTTATTGATCTCGAATTATCTAGTACCTTTTGTGCTAGATGAACCAGACGAAGAAGAAACATCCGGATTGGTTGAACTCACCAAACCAGCGTTAACTTTCTTAGAACAAGCACTGCCAGCAAAAACGTTACCGCTAAATAGAACTACCATCATAACAATCACAGCTTTTTTCATATAAGCCTCCATACCAGTTATTAGAGCAACGCCTATGCCATCAAAATCCAGAGCAGCATAAAAATAAAACAAGTAAAATCAATAACTTAAGTATAGGTCTCATATTGAGATTGTCTATACATTTGACACGTGAAAAACCTTATTTGTTGGCTTTTACCGGAGTCCCGTCGCTTTGTTCTGTGGGAAGCGTGTCGTTCGTAAGGGTTAGATTATTAGGAGAAGGCTTACTTGGGCAAACCGCTCCAGGTACGCTCGTGTCGCAGTCCAATTGGGCTCCCCAGTTGTTCACAGAGTAATCGGCTTCGCTATCGTTGGCGAATGCTAAGGGTCCTAATAAGAGAGCTATAAATAGAATTATCTTCATAAAGTTTCCTATAAACCTATGTTTACGCCGGCTGGAGTGATGATTTCAACCAAATTGTTAAAAGCACTCGCCACCTGAACAGCCACCGTTGGGTCGTCGTTTTTGCTATCCACTTTGGTAATAACACCTTCAGCGTTGTAACTGACAAAGATCTTTCCAACTCCTGGACGCTCTACAGTTTTGGGTTTTCCAAAGCGCTCATCGTATTCGATGTTTATAAGTCTTTTTGCTTGGTCAAAGATCTTAACGATTCTTCCTTTAACGTCGTATTCAAGTTTTACGTTCTGTCCGCTTGAATTTGAAGCAAACGTTAGATTTCCCAGTTTATCATATGTGAACTTAGTGGATCCCTTACCTTCAGACACCTCAGCAACCTTGTTCTGGTTATTGTATTTGAAGTTAATAACTTGAGAATTCACTTTCTTGGTTTTTAGCAACCCATTCGGGTAATAGGAATATTGAGTGAGTTCCTTGTCTTTTTTGATGGAAGTCGGTTTTTCAAAAATATTGTGATATTCGATGTCTGATTTCACGCCGTTGTTATCTATATGAAGCTTAGTTAAGAATACTCCAGAACCATTTGATCTTGGTTTGAACCAGAAACCATATCTACTTTTGTTTACGATTTTTCCGTCGCACTTCTTTTCAACTGTCGACCAGTAGTGATTTTTGGGATCTTCTTTTGAAAGTGTGTAATCATATTTTTCAGAACAGCTATTTCTATCAGTGAGTTCAGTGACCCAGTCTTTATCTTGGTTGTATTTTAACCCTTTTGTAGATTTATCGGCGTAAGTGATTTTGGTTACGTTATGAAGGGTGTCGTAAGAATACTTAGTCACTTCGCTTTTGCCATTTTTAGCAGAGATCAAATCATTTAATTTCTCATATTCATATTCGCAGTTCAGACCGTTTGGACCTCTGATTTGTTTGATCTTTCCATTTTGAGTATAATCAAAAGACAACCTTCTTCCAGAGCTTGTTGTCATACTTGTTAAAGTTTTTTTATTGTAATCTAATTTCAAATAGTTTTGATTCTTGTCATAAAGGTAAACCAATTGCCCTTCGGTGTTGAATCTCTCTGATGAGCCATCAGCAAGATCTCTAACGTAAAAACCTTTTTTCAATACAACTTTGTCTGTATTGGTGCCCTCACTGTAGAAGACAGTTCCGTCTTTTGCTTCTTTTTGAACTCCAAGTCTTGCAGCTTCTCTGTCTCTGTAACCAGTGTCTTCCTTTAATTTTTGTGTCAGAATTTGAATTTCACGAGCAGAGATTTTAGTATTTTCTTTTTTGATTCCAGCAATAATCTTTTGAATTCCAGCCTGTACGTCACCCTGATCAAATGACTTTGGTGCGTAAGTGATCTCTTGGCCTGCGCCACATTCCACTCTCTTCACTCTGCCATCAGCCAAAATTTCTAGAGATGTTTCAAAATTTGAACACCATCCAAAACCAAACAAACCATTGTGTAAAGTTCTTGAGTTGTATGATCTCTCAACTTTTAAATTGTATCCCGTATCAGGAATTTCTAGATCGACCCATGTTTCTGTGAAGTTGGCGTTTTGCATATCTACTAATGCAAAAGCCTGCGTCGACAAAATCATAATGAGTGTTGCAAATATATTCTTCATTTCACTATTCTCCCAATACTTAGACGTCCTTATTTATATAATACACATCTAGTAGTCATCTTGACCATTCGACCAAAGGCTAGAAGCTTAAACTTTTATTTTCACGATCTTTCTAATCATAAATCCGCCAATTGCTTGGAGAGTTAACATCAAAATCAAAAAAATAACTCCCATTGTGGTTGTGAATAAGGGCTTCACAAATCCTGGATCTACAACGGTAAAGACTATTAACAATATAAAAGGAACCATCGTGATGATAATTCCTTGAGTAACACCTTGGGCGGTAAGGGCTTCGATTTTTTTGTGGATCTTTTGTCTCTCACGCAAAACCTCAACCATGGTCGTAAATGTCTCAGCCAAATTACCGCCAGTTTCTTTTAAGATATTGATAGCGGTAACAAACATTTGTACATCGGCCACCGGAATTCTATTTCCAAAATTAGAAAGAGCTTCTTCAACGCTTAGACCAAGTTTGATTTGTGAAAGCACGAGTCCAAACTCTTGTTTGATTGGACTGGGCATATTGTCTACAACTCTTTCCATGGATTGCGTAATTCCTAGGCCTGCACGAATACCATTGGACATGATCGTTAAACCATCAACCATTTGATCTACAAGTTTGTTACATCTTTTTTCAAAAAGATAATCCACTAAATATTTAGGTGCTTGCCAGCCCGCGATGGTAACAAATCCGCCTAGAATAAATCCTGTAATCAAGTTCGGAAATACCGCGATGAATACCAAAAAACCAAGTCCAAAGCTCAAGGAAAGCATCGTCATGGTGATTTTCTTTGGATTTGTTTCCACAAACATCAATTCCAATTTATCTAAAACATATTGTCTGCTGCCTAAGCTTTTTTCGTAGAGGAAGTTTAGAATTTTATCTGAGAAGAAAAAAGAAGCGGCAAAGATGCAAATTCCCATCAAGACAATAAATACAAAGTCATTTCCGAGGAAACTCATGGTTTGCCTCCAGGAACTTTCTTGAAGGCTGCTTCATTGCTGAATAACGTTCTAGGAATTTTTAATCCTTTTCTTTCAAATTCTTCAATAAAAGTTGGGATTAGACCAGTTGCTAAGAACTGACCTAAGATTTTTCTATTTTTATCAAAACCTTCTTCTTTATATTTAAAAATTTCTTGTAATGTGACGGTTTCGCCCTGCATGCCTGCGACTTCTGTAATGCTGATCACTTTTCTTGACCCATCGGATAACCGAGAAATTTGAACAATAAGATCTACGGCGCCAGCAATTTGTTCTCGAATTGCTTTTGCAGGTAAATCCATCCCAGCCATCATACAAAGGGTCTCAAGTCTTCCGATTGCTTCGCGAGGTGAGTTGGCGTGAACAGTTGTCATCGATCCATCGTGACCAGTGTTCATTGCAGATAACATATCTAGAGCTTCGCCACCGCGACATTCACCGACTACGATTCTATCTGGTCTCATTCTCAATGAGTTTCTCACTAAATCTCTAATTGTGATAGAGCCGGTGCCCTCCATATTTGCTGGGCGAGTTTCAAGTCTTACAACGTGTTCCTGTTTCAGTTGGAGTTCGGCAGCATCCTCTACGGTAACAATTCTTTCTGTAGATGGAATAAAGCTCGACATAACATTTAACAAAGTAGTTTTACCGGAACCAGTACCACCAGAAATAATTACGTTGAGTCCGTTTTCAACACAGATTCTCATAAAGTCGATCATTGGTTCTGTCATCGAACCCCATTGCACATAATTTTCTGCAACAATAGGCTTCTTCGCAAATTTTCTGATGGTGAGCGATGGGCCGTCAATGGCGATGGGTTCGATCACGGCGTTCACGCGACTTCCATCTTTTAGTCTTGCATCCACGTATGGAGTTTTTTCGTCGATTCTTCTTCCGAGTGGTGTAACAATTCTTTCGATAACGTTTCTTAAGTGAACATTAGATGTGAAAGTTACGGGGCTAAGAGAAATTTTACCCGCTCTTTCCACAAAAATTCTATCAGCGCCATTCACCATGATTTCCGTTACAGAGTCTTCGGCTAGTAATGTTTCAAGTGGTCCAAGACCCAAAGCTTCGTCTAAAACTTCTTTGATGATTTGTGATCTATCATCGCGTGACATTCCTGGTTGCATTTTATCAACGAGTTGGGAAATTGTTTGTTGAGTCTTTGCAAAGAGTTGTCTTTCTTTTTCAACATCGCCTTTAGTTTCGGTTATGCCTTTCTTAAGGTTCATTGTGTTGATGAGCTCTCTGTGAATTTGTTCTTTAAATAAATTTCTGGGACTATTTTTTCTATCTGGCTGAGTATTACCTCCACCGCTATTTACTGATGCAGGAGCGGCTGTTATTGCCTGAGGCGATTTTATTCCTGTCGGACGATGCATTTGCTGTAAGCGATTCAAGAAGTTGTTTGAAGTCAGCTTTCTTGTGAGTTCATGATAAGCTTGTGCAATAGCAGATTGAGGTTGCGCCAATACGACGGGGTTTCCTGATTGCAATGCTGTACTAGATGCTGTGTCGTCTTGTGGAATGATTCCAATAATATTTTTTTTAAAAGTCTGTGCAAGTGCCTGAGGAGAAAGCGCCCCTGGTCCGAATTTGTTCAATGCAATTTGAAAAAGATCTGTAGGCAAAGTACTTGCGATCAATTGGTTCATTAGCTTTAGAGATTGGTTAGCAGCTAAAACTTCAGGGGTAGAAACAACGATAACCGCTGAGCTTTTTTCTAAAACTTTCATTTGTAAATCACCAATATGACAACCAAGATCTACAATGATGTAGGGAAAGATTTGTCCAAGTGCAGAAAGAGGTTTTTCCATAAGTTCAGGTTGAACGCTTAATTTTTCCATCGCAGATTTTACAGCGCCGATGAAGCCCAATCCGGAAGAGTGCTTTGTCACAAGAGTTGAAACAGTCGTTGGATTGATTTGTCCTGTGAAAGATGCAATCTCGGACATTGTTTTTAATGGTTTTAATCCAAGAATTACGTTTTGATCTCCGCAAGATTCGGCATCAAGATCGATTAACAAAACTCTGGTTTTTAATTCCTTCATAAATGCGAGCGCAAGATTTGCGGTGAAAACACTTTTCCCTACGCCGCCTTTACCACCAAGAATTGAAATAATATGAAAATTCATGTATAACTATCGGAAAGATTGTTGTTTTTTTGAAGACAAGGATAGGTCTAGTTACAGAGAAATGAAGAGTAAGCTAGCCCAAAAAGAAATCCCCGCAAAGACAAAAGTCCAGCGGGGATTGTATGGGATTGGGTTGAGAGCTCAGAATCAATTGGGCTTAACTCTGAGATAGAGTTTGAGTCTAGGTAACATTTGGTAACGGCTTCCCGTTACATAGTGTCAGTGGGGCTGACATTGTTTTTATTTTCTTCTTTGTATCTATCTATAATTCTATTTAATTTTGAAGCGGCCTCTTCTTGTGCAAGACCAAATCTCTTCTGAATGGTTCCGGCTAATCCAAGCACATTTCCTTTTGCTTCTTCAACTTCGTCGTCTGTTAGCTTTCCCCAGGTTTTTAAAATATCACCTTTAATTTCTTTCCATTTTCCTGAAACAAGATTTTCATTCATAAAATTCTCCTTCATAGTTAGTTGTCATAGCGTTATACAAATATATAAGCAAAGGCAGTGCCACGGCCAAAATGAATTCTAAATGTAAATAAACTAGAAAGGAGAATTTTACGACATTTTCTCGAGGACAAATGCCTCGGTCAAAAAGACAAAATGTCGCAAAAGACTTTAAAAGATTAAATAGAAAAAATTAAATTAGAGGTGATTCTGAATTTTCACGTTGATTTGGATTTGTTTGCATTCTTCTATACAAAGTTTTTCTGTCAATGCCCAGAATTCCTGCAATGTGTTCTTTGGTGCTCTTCATATTTTTTGCTACAAATTGAATATATGAATTAGAAATTTCTTCCAATCTCGGAAGCTCGGTTCTAGTCAATAGAGGTTGAAAAAGACTTTCAACGCTATTTTTGTTCGAAAACGTATCTTCAATTTGTGGTAATTCCTGCGAAGAAATTTCATTTCCGGTAGCAAGAACTACCGCTCTCTCAACTGCATTTTCCAATTCACGAACGTTGCCTTGCCATGGGAAATTCATCATATGATCAACTGCAGTTTTAGAGAAAATTAAATTCCTACCGTTTTCTCTACCAAACTTTCTTAAAAAGAGTTGAGCAAGCGGGAGGATGTCCTCAGGTCTTTCTCTTAAAGATGGAACAGTCATAGGAATTACATTCAATCTAAAGTACAAATCTTCTCTAAAGCTTCCATCTTCAACGGCCTTCTTTAGATCTTTATGAGTTGCAGCGAGAACGCGTGTATGAATATCAATATAGTCATTTTCACCCACACGTTTAATTTTCTTTTCTTGTAAAACTCTTAATAGCTTTGATTGTAAAGACTGACTAAGATCACCGATTTCGTCTAAGAAAAGTATTCCATCTCCGGCCTCTTCAAATAAACCAATTTTTTTATCAATTGCGCCTGTGAATGAACCTTTTGCGTGACCAAAAAGCTCAGATTCCAATAAATTTTCTGGAATGGCAGAACAATTGATAGCAATAAAAGGCTTATCCTTATATTTGCCAAGTTGGTGAATTGCTCTCGCGATAACTTCTTTGCCTGTCCCGCTCTCACCGTGGATTAAAACCGTTGCTGTGCTATCTGATACACGTCTTGCAACATCCAAGAGATTAAGCATCTTCTGGCTCTTAAAAACAAATTTTTCTAAAATATTTTTTGGCTCTGCAGAATTTCTTAAAATTTTATTTTCATCAGTGATCGTCTTGAGTCTAACGGCTCTTTGCAGAGTCAAATTCAATTGAGTGAAGTGGAGCGGTTTAACTACATAGTCATAGGCTCCGGCTTCTACAGCTTCCATTGCTGTTTCAATACTATTGTCGGCCGTCATAAGTAGAATTGGCATGTCTGGACAAACCATTCTCATCTTTTTAATAAAATCTAATCCTGACATATTAGGAAGATTTAAGTCCACGAGTGCAACCTCGTAGCAATGAGAGTTGTTTTGCTTCTCTAGAAGATCTAGAGGAATCATCGGATCCGTGAAGCCAGACACTTCGTACCCACGTGGGCCGAAATAGTGGTGCAAGAGTTCAATTAATTCAACATCGTCTTCAATGATTAGTAATTTAATTTTTTTCTTTTGCATACAGTATATATACAGAAGATAAAATGCCCATGTCCAATTATTCCTTGGTATGTTACTGACTCTTAACATCTAAAATTTTTTTGGTTTTTTAATATAATTGTCAGCAATATCAGAACGTTAAGGTCTAACTGCTCTAAAAATTTGTGAAGAAATCTTCACGATCATATATTTTGCGGGGCACATTTACCCTTAAAAAAACCTTAATGCCTCGATTGATTTCTTCAAATCAAATTAAATCAAGTTAGATGCGAAAAATAACTGGCCTGCGAGTTGCTTTATTAAGTTTGCAAACAACAACAGGAGAAAAAAATATGAAACAAACAACGACAGAAATGAAGTCAGATTTTAAATCTAAAGCTAACAGTGCAGGTAAGAATGCTAAGAGCACGGTAGAGAATGCTCTGGAAACGGCTCCAGAAGTTTTGGCTACAGTTACAGAATTTGGAAAAAACGTTTTGGATAGTATGAGTGGCTCAAAAGAAAAAATACTTCAAACTGTAACAACTTCCTACAATTCTCTGAATAAAACAATTAAAGAGAAGCCTTGGACATTTGTTGGTGGCGCAGCAGTTGTAGGATTTGTTGCCGGCTTCTTACTCGGCAGAAATAGATCACCAGAATCTTCTATTCGATCAGGAATAATGTCTGGTGTAGACAAAATCAAAAGCGAAATTGAAAAGAACATAGATAAAGTAAGCGAACGCTTACAATAACAACAAAGGAGTAACTTATGTTAAGAGCAGCAATTGCCTTCTTCGTATTAGCATTAATCTCAATTATTTTGGGAGCTAATAACTTAGCAGGATTATCAATGGAGATTGGAAAAATATTATTATTCGTATTCTTGGCTTTGGCAGTTATCAGTTTCGTAGTGAGCCTTCTAACTGGCCGCTCGAGACCATTGCCCTAGAGTACTAGAGTATAATTATAATCGGAATAATAAAACCAAGAGCGAAAGTTCTTGGTTAAACAGAGTAACAGAACAGAATTCAAGGAGTATAAAATGAAAACATTATTAACGACAATTTTTTTAGCCGCATCTTTAATTATGACAGGTGTGTCTCTGAAATCTTTCGCCGAGACGACGACAACCGAAAAAGTGCAAGAGGTAGGTCAAGACACAGCAAAGGTTGCAAAAAAAGGTGTTAGAGCAACTAAAGATGCCGTTTGTATGAAGGGCGATGTTGAGTGCGCTGCTCAAAAAGCTAAACACAAAGTGCAAAATGCCGGCGATGAAATCGGTGATAAAGCTGACGATGTTAAGAAAAAAGTAAACTAATAAAATCAAATCAAATCAATTAAAGATCAGAGGGAATATTTCCCTCTGATCTTTTGAAGGAAGCAAAATGAAAAAACTATTAACGACCTCAATGGTTCTACTCACATTCTCAGTCATAGGGCAGAAGGCTTCTGCACAAGACAGTGTTGATAGTGGTGGATTATTTTTAGAACCCGCTGTGACTTATGAAATGGGTAAAGGTGAAATGGATTTCGGAGCTGCAGGAAAACCTGATGGTGATCTTGAAGGCTTTGGCGTAGGATTGAGATTTGGCGGACATGTGTCTGATATTTTCTTTCTTGCCTTAGACGCTAACTATTCTGAGCCAGAATTTACAGATGAAAATGGTGACTTTGACTATGATCTTAAATCTTGGACGGCAGGTCTTACGGTAGGCCTACAAACTCCAGTTGTTGGTTTAAGAGTATGGGGCGGATACATTCCATTCGGAGAAATTGAACTTGATGGACGTGGTTCGAATCAATCTAACGTTACTTACAAGGATCCAGACATGTGGAAACTTGGTGCAGGTTTTAGAGTAGGTATAGTGAGCCTGAATTTAGAATATCTCACTGGGACTTATGAAAAATTAAATATTAGAAACGCGGGCCCAATTACAGGAACTTACAGTCAGGAAGCTGATCGTGAATCTTGGATTGCTAGCGTTAGCTTTCCACTCGCACTTTAATAAATTGAGGACTGTCAGCCATGATGGGTGACAGTCTCTACTCGCGAAGTCTAAATTTCGCTTTGATCTTTTCGGATCCGGCAGAAGCTGAGTTCTTAATCACCGGAGTAACAAATACTACAAATTGCGATTGGTTACGGGTAAAGCCTTTAGAGGTATAAAGTGAAATCAATGGATTTGTACTCGCATCCTTTGGAAGTTTATTATAATTGGTCATGCTAGAGTTACTCACAAGACCGCCAATTGCTGCACTCTGCGTAGATCTCACGGCCACGGCTGTTTGTAGAGAATTTTCCGCGGTTGTGGGTTCACCTTTAGAGTTTGTTCCTACAAGTGAACTGATCTTAAAGTTAATAGACAAGTTTATGGCATCCGAATTTGGATTTGGAATTGTAGGCGTAATATCAGAAATGATACCAACGTCTGCAAATCTTGTTTCTCCAAGTCCTTGTGGGCCCGAAGTAGAATATGGGACTTTGCTGATAGATTGGATCTTACCAGTTTGACCTTCTTGTACGATGATACTCGTGCTTTGAAGAATTCTGGCGTGTCCGTGTTCTTTGGCCCAATTTAATTTTGGCAATAAGTTACTAACGATACCGGAGATGGATGAAATTACGCCACCTGGTGCTCTGTTACCAGTTTGAAATTCTAATTTACCACCGTCTGCGATATCAGGCGTGAATTGAAATCTGAAAGATCTATTGTAGTCTTTGTTTAACTCCACATAATGCACAATCATTTGCACAATTTTCTTTGGAGGGGCCTCTCCTGGTGGTTTGATATCGATCAAATTGATTACCGGAGTTGCCCTTTGAGTTTTTAAGTCTCCAGATTTTTCAGCCGCACCAACTACATAGTCGGGAACATAGGTTTGCGCGATAACATAGGCTCTGTCCTTTTCTTCCTTAGAGTTTGCCATACCTTCAAGAATGAATTTTCCATTCACCGCGCGACATGTGATCTCTGGATTGTTGACATCTTTTTCGATAATTTCAGAAATTTTCTTTTGCGCAATAGGGGAGAGGGTAACAATCGCCGAAGCTTGTTCACCATATTGTCCAACAACGCTCATGATTCTATTCATATCTCTTGGTAATAAAATTTCGCCATCAACGACAACTTTGTTATTGATGATTTTAATGGAAATTCCTTCGATTTCTCCAAGTAGGGTTTTGATTTCACGAGCCACGTTTTCAAGACGGCTTTTTTTAACGGTGATCACGTATTCTTGGATCACGCGGCCTCTAGTGTCCATAACAGTCAAGGTACTAACACCTTCTGTTGTAGGTTCAAATCTTAGAGTTTTTGTTTCTTGAGATAAGGAAAGCTTTGTCGTTTTTTTGAAGTCGCCTTTGAATATGGGACCTTCTGGTACATACGCCATTTTTTCATCGAAGGTCAGACCCACGGTGAGGTTGATGAATTTCTTTGGAGATTTTTCCTGAGCCTGGGCTCCAGGAATTACCAATGAAATCAATAAGACTATTTCCGATAATTTTTTAAAGTAAACTCTGTATTTCATTAGTTAACCTCTATGAATTGACCCTTGCGCTTTGGAGGGAGCGAAGAGGGCTGTCTTGGTTTTACCGGAGCAACAACAGGCGCTGGTACTTGCGCGAGCGGTTCCATAGTTCTTAGAAACTGTGGATTAGATCTTCCTAATATAGAGTTTGCATCTGCTCCCGCAACTGGAGTGACGATCCTATCGTTAGGATTTCTTAGAGTAAAAAAGATGCTTCCTGGAGAAGATGTCATTAGATAAACTAGATTTTGAGCTTCCTGTGGAGAAGCTTCTACCGTAATTGTTTGGAAGGATGTATCTCCGTTTAAATTTCTATAAACAGCCTCATTATTAAAATTATTTTTTTCTAATAATCTAGGAATATTATTAGTGATCTTTGGACCCGTCGCCAAAATCACCACATCTTGCATCAGAGTTCTTACTTCGCTCTCTTTATTTGCGCCTCTTCCAATCTCAACGCTTGCTAAGATATCGATGCGATCACCTGGTTGTACAAGTTTTGAAACGCTTCTGGCTTCATCAATTTGAATAGATACAGCTCTTTTACCGGGAGCTACCTGACTCGATAAACCTGTGTTCGCGCCTAAGCTTAAAAGTTTAGTGTTAAGAATTTGTTCACCTTTTTTAAATGGAGCAGCCGCAACTTTGTTAATTGCTAAATCTGGATCTTCCACAGCTCCTGGTTGAATGAAGTCCACGGGAACTTCTTGATATTCAATCATCGTTTCATCGATTGTGCTCATCTCTAAAATATCTTTAGCAGCGATAAGAACTCGCTTAGATGTTCCATAACGTTTATCGTATTCCGCTTTCTTTTCTTGCGAATAACTATAAATTAAGAACATAGCGAAAACGCCAAGTCCGATGGATATCCATAATGTTCTCGTTGGATTTGGATTCATTGTTCATCCCCACAATCGTAATTTAGGCAAATGCCGTATAAAACTTTAATATGGACCGGATTAACTCCAGTCGTTTCTCTTTTATTATCTAATTTATTCATCATCTCCACAGTGAGTTTACTTCTCTCTGTACTTGAAGCCACTTCGCGACCTTGTGAAAGTGTTCGCGGAGTGGAATCCCATTGATTTCCCGTAGGCTCTTTTTCTGAAACTATACCGTGAGCTCTTACTCCGTATTTAAAAGTGTGATCTTTATCTGCAGTTACTGTATCTCTAAAATAAGTTACGTTTGTTCTATTTCTAAAAGTTTCAAAGGCATATGCTCTAGCTGAAATAGAACTTAAAATTCCTGTATGAATGACGCCAAATGTACCTACACAATAAGTCATGAAGACTACAAATATAGAAAGCAGAAGAGCAGACTCTAGAGTTGCAATTCCTTTTTCATTATTCAAATGTTCAGTCTTCATTACATTTTTCACTCAACACCCATTATCATCAAAGGAAACATAAGCCGTGGGATTTACTGTTCCAGCGCTATATGGTCCTAAGTTCAATATCTCTTTAAATCGTCTATTTACCATTTCCATACACTCTTCCGTCGAAGACTCTCTCCCCAAAAAAGAGGTCACAAAAGTTTCATAAGGATTATCACCCTTGGTTGATCCGAAGAGAGGAATTTGTAATTCCAAAAGACCAACTACAATTTTTGTCCTAACCCCTTCAAGGATATCGCGCTCATCCGTTGCATCGTATTCTTTTCTCGAATCCCCAACCTCATCTAAAGTTACGTTGAACCAATCCTTCTTGAGTAATTTTTGGTAAGAGCCCGTTGCGGAAAGTTCTTTAAATTTTTTCTCCGCAGCTTTTTTTTGCTCGGCCTGGCTAATGTGCCCAGCAAAGTACGCTCGAGAGCTACTAAAAGTCAGATACTGCACACTCTCGATTATCGAAAGCGAGAATGAAAATACACCAAGTAGCAATGTCATAGATAGCACGAGCACCAGTGCGAAAATAAAATCCAATGCAATGGCTCCTGATTGGTTTTTTATCATTCGCCATCTCCCTTAAAGCTTCGGTGTCTAGAGAGTAGTCCAGGGTGTTGGGCTCTGGTTTTTTTAGGCTCTCCCCAAACTCCTGTTTCGATCATTCCGGCTACAAGCTGCCAAGGTTTTTGTACAAAGTTACCAACTGCATTTGTGGAGATTAGTAAGTTTCTTGCTCCTAAGAACGCTCCAAGTACAACCACCATAAGGAGTATGTACTCAATTGCGACTTGGCCTGATTCGTTGTTGATGTGGGTGAGCTTCATAGTGCTCTCCCATAACCTGTGTACAAAACATACGTGAACCATCCAGCGAGCAGCGCTACAGTGAATGGAATTTGATGTAATGTGTGCGGTTCTGGTTTTTGTAATTTTACGATTTTTATAAAATTACTCCACAGCACATTGCCTTGTTTGTTAAAGATAGCTCTTACAACTCCCAAAACACTTCCCCAAACTAGTGAGGCAATAAAAGTAAATATCACAGCATCCACATTTGTCGAAAATCCAAATACAGCAAATATTTTTAAGTCACCACTACTCATGGCTCTCATGAGATACATTGGTAAAGTTAAAACGATCGCCATACCTAAACCTGTAAATCCTTCGAAAAGAATTTCTTTGTGGCCAAAGGCAAGATGATAACCAAGCACTACAAGAAAACTGATTACAACAAACCAGTTGAGTATTTTCTTGTACTTTATGTCTGTTAGGCACGCGGCCAATAACAAAGCAGTTGGCATCATTTCTTCCCCATTATGGTTTTATAGCCCATGGAATAGCATTCGGAGATTCTTGAGTTCTACTTGCGAATCCGGAACCAGTTTCAAGATGCTTTTCGATTCTCAGGCCCAAGCGTGGACCTGATTTTTCAAATGATTGCGCGGGAGTTTTAAAAATCCCCACAACAACCACCATAAAAAGCGTCAATAAAATTACAAGTTCCGTAGTCATAAAATCCTCTGGATCCTTTTACTGATCAGGTTATTTCGAAGTTACAGAGTTGATATCACCTTGTAAGGCATCAACTTTTGCACTCACGATGGATTTAATTTTTGGTCCAAACATAAGCACTAATCCAACGATCACCACCAAAAGCAAAATGTATTCAGTAGCGCCTTGACCAGATTCACTTTTGCGTAAACGCTTAGAGAAATTAATTAGTTTTTTCATAGATGTATCCTCCCTTTAAATTCAATTTACATACTATTTCCCATCTAATTTATCGGAATAAGACATTGATTTCTTAAACTTTAAGCCCACTTAACTAGACCTTAGTAAAAAAGCTGCAAAGGTGAGCCGCACC